>JBBIOF010000221.1:0-5030 GCA_037443505.1 Candidatus Rokuibacteriota bacterium | reverse complement strand
ACTTCACGCCCGCCAGCCCAGGGATCATGTCGACGAGCTGGCTGATGGGGCCCAGGCGCCGCGTGCCCTCGAACGGCGGCAGCAGCTCGCGCTGCAAGCCGCTGGCGACGACTAACACCACGAGCCGTGCCCGGGGCTGGCGCTCGGCGCTGCTGGCGCCGCTGGCCTCGCCGGGCGGGGTGCTGGGTGCGGTCACGCTGGTGGCCCGCGCACCTTCCGCCTTCGACGAGCGCGACGTGGAGGTGGTGGCGGAGCTGGCCCACCCGCTGGCGGCGGCCATCGAGCAGCGGCGGCTGCTCGAGGAGCGGAGGCGCCAGGCCGAGGAGCTGGCCGCCCTCTACGAGACCAGCCGGCTCATCACGGCCCGGCTCGACCTGGCGTCGGTGCTGGAGGCCATCAGCCGCTCGGTCACCACGCTCATCGGGAGCACGGGCTGCGGTATCGGGCTCCTCGACGAGGAGGGGCGCCGCCTCGTGCAGGCGGCCGCCCACGGCTTCCGCAGCGAGGCGTGGCGGGGCCTCAGCATGCCGGTGGGCGAGGGGATCATCGGCCGCGCCGCCGCGAGCGGCCAGCCCATCCGCGTGGACGACGTCCGGACGGACCCGCGCTCGGCGCGCCGCGACGTGGACGAGCAGGAGGGCATCCGCTCCATGCTCTGCGTGCCCCTCAAGGTGGGCGGCACCCTGATCGGCGTCGTCTCGGCCCTCTCCACGTCCCCGGCCGCGTTCACGGCGCGGCACCAGCGCGTGCTGGAGGCATTCGCCGAGCAGGCCGCGGTCGCCATCCACAACGCGCGGCTCTTCGAGGAGAGCGTGCGCCGGGCCCGGGAGACCCGCGCGCTCCTGGAGGCGGGCCGTGCCGTCACCGCCAGCCTGGACGTGGAGGAGACGATCCGCGTGATCATGGAGGAGGCCCGGAGCGTGCTGGGCGTCGAGTCCTGCGGGATCATGGCCCTGGAGCCCGCGAGCGGCGAGCTGGTCTCCGTCGCCAGCCTGGACCTGCCGCCCGCCATGGTGTCGCGGATCCGCCTGCGCGAGGGCGAGGGGATCGCGGGCATGGCCGTGCGCGACCTCCGGCCGGTGCAGAGCGCCGACCTCTGGGACGACCCCCGCGTGCAGTACCCGGAGCTGCCCAGGGCCAGCGGGCTCCGGTCCATGCTGGCGGCGCCCCTCCGCGTGGGCCCGCGCGCCGTCGGCGCCATCGTGGTCTTCCGCCGGGACGCCCACCGCTTCTCCGCGGCCGAGGAGGAGCTGCTGCTGGCGCTGGCCGACCAGGCGGCCATCGCGCTGGAGCACGCGCGGCTCTACGAGCGGCTCGAGGGCATGGTGGCCGAGCGCACGCGGCAGCTCGACCAGCAGAAGCGGTTCGTGGAGGTGGTGCTGGAGACGCTGCCGCTGGGCGTCTTCGTCCTGGACGCGGACCTCAGGGTGGTGCGGGCCAACCGCGAGGCCGGGCGCGTGTTCGGGGCCGGGGCGCCGGCGGGCGTGCCGCTGCCGTCCCTCCTGCCCCCGGACCGGGCCGAGGCGGTCCGGGAGTTCCTGGCCGGGGGCTTCGGCGGCCGGCGGGTGATCTCGGGGCAGCAGGAGATGACCATTGCGGGCGAGCCGAAGGTGTTCCGGCTGACGGCGGCGCCCATCGAGTCGGACGCCGGCCACCTGGTGCTGCTGGTGGAGGACATCACGCTGGCCAAGCGGCTGGAGCGGCAGATGCTCCTCACCGAGCGGCTCACCACGGCGGGGCGGCTGGCGGCGGGCGTCGCCCACGAGCTCAACAACCCCCTGGCGACCATCGCCGGCTGCGCCGAGGCCCTGCTGGGCCGCACCCGCGAGGGTGGCCTGGCGGAGGCGCCCGGCATCGAGGACTTCCGCCACTACCTGGGACTGATCGAGGAGGAGGCCTACCGCTGCAAGGAGATCACCGGCAGCCTCCTCCAGTTCGTGCGCGAGCCCGGCAGCCGCCGGGCCGCGGCGGACCTCAACGCCCTGGTCCAGAAGACCGTGGAGCTGCTGTCCCACCAGGCGCGCTTCCGCGGCCGCCGCGTGGTCACCGAGCTGGACCCGGCGCTGCCCCCGGTCACCGTCAACGAGGGCCAGCTCCGCCAGGTGTTCCTGGGCATCGCGGCCAACGCCCTGGAGGCCATGGGCGACGAGGGGACCCTCACCATCCGCTCCCGGCGGCTCCGCGACGAGGTGGAGGTGGAGTTCGAGGACGAGGGCCCGGGGATCCCCGACGAGATCCTGGCCCGCGTCTTCGATCCCTTCTTCACCACCAAGCCGCCGGGCCAGGGGACCGGGCTCGGCCTGGCCATCGCCCAGGGCATCGTCACCGACCACGGCGGGCGGATCGAGGTGACGTCCCGCGTGGGCAAGGGCTCCATCTTCCGCGTGGTCCTGCCGCGATGACCGCTCCCATCCGCGTCCTGGTGGCCGACGACGAGAAGAACCTGCGCGAGCTGATGGTGCGCGAGCTCGGGCGCCGGGGGCACGAGGTGGAGGGCGTGGCCGACGGCGAGGCCGCCCTGGCTCGCATCGCGGAGGGCGGCTACGACGTGGTGGTCCTGGACATGAAGATGCCGCGCAAGGAGGGGATCGAGGTCCTGCGGGAGCTGGCCGGCGCGCCCGAGGCGCCCCAGGTCATCGTGATGACCGGGTTCCAGGAGGTGGCGACGGCGGTGGAGGCCATGAAGCTCGGGGCCTACGACTACCTGACCAAGCCCACCCGCATCGAGGAGCTGGACGTCCTCGTCCAGAAGGCGGCCGAGAAGGGGCGGCTCCTCCGCGAGAACGTGGCGCTGCGGGCCCACGCGCCCGGCGCCCAGGTCTTCGGCGGCCTCCTCACCCGGAGCCCGCGCATGCAGGAGGTGCTGCGGATCATCGAGCGCGTGGCGCCCACGGAGTCGGCCGTCCTGGTCCTGGGCGAGAGCGGGACCGGCAAGGAGCTGGTGGCCCGGGCCATCCACGAGCACTCCCAGCGCGCCGGCCGGCCCTTCGTGCCCATCCACTGCGGCGCGCTCCCCCGCGAGGTCCTGGAGTCGGAGCTGTTCGGTCACGAGAAGGGCGCGTTCACGGGGGCCGTGGCGGCCAAGCCGGGCCTCATCGAGCTGGCCGACGGCGGCACCCTCTTCCTCGACGAGATCGGCGAGATGGAGCCGGAGAGCCAGGTGAAGCTGCTGCGGGTGCTGGAGACCGGGACGTTCTTCCGGGTGGGCGGCACGCGCCCCCGCCGGGTGGACGTGCGGGTGGTGGCCGCCACCAACCGCGATCTCGCGGAGGCGATGCGGGCGGGCGAGTTCCGCCAGGACCTCTACTACCGCATCAACACCATCACCATCCAGCTCCCGCCCCTCCGCGAGCGCCGCGAGGACATCCCCATGCTGGCCCGCCACTTCCTGGAGGGCCTGGCCGGCTACGGGCCGCGGCGGCTGGGCGCGGCGGCCCTCCGGTGCCTCGAGGCCTACGCCTGGCCGGGCAACGTGCGCGAGCTGCAGCACGCCATGGAGCGCGCCGCCATCCTGGCCCGGGGCGAGGAGATCCAGCCCGAGGACCTGCCGCCGGAGGTGACGGGCGGGGCGCCGGCGGGGCGGGGACCGGCCCCCGGCAGCCTGGAGGCCATGGAGCGCCAGCACATCGTCACCACGCTCAGGCAGGTGGGCGGGCACCGGGGCAAGGCGGCCGCGCTGCTCGAGATCGACCCCAAGACCCTCTACCGGAAGATCCTCGCCTACAGGATCACGCCGGAAGAGTGGCGCTGAGCACGGCCGCGCACACGTCCGCGTCGCGGAGGCGGGCGGCGTGGACCGCCCCCGCGCGCCGGGTCGATGCCCGGGCGTGACCCACCTCGGGCACGGGGCCGGCCCCCCGGGCGTTCTGCCCGACCGCTCGCTCTCGAGCGCTCCGGTGTCCGCGCGGAATGCGCGAGCGCGGTGTGGCACCACGCTTGCTAAGTGCTGAATGGCCGAACGCCCAGTCGCCCGGAGGAGCGATGAACCGGTTGCTCGTGATCGATCAGGACCGCGATGCGGTGCAGCGGATCGGACTCGCCTGTCTGGAGCGCGGCATTGCCGTCGCCTTCGCCGAGAACGTGTCCGAGGGCGTCCGCGTCCTCCTCGAGCACGCGGTCTCGCTCGTCGTCGTGGAGGCGAGCCTGCTGCGCCTGGCCGCCTGCGAGCACGCCACCCTCTTCGAGCGCGTGGCGCCCGGGGTGCCGGTCGCGGTCGTCGTCCGGCCCTCGACGCCCATGGACCGGCGGGTGGCGCTGGAGCTGGCCGGCTTCACGGTGCTCGCGGCGCCCGTGACCGCCGAGGACCTGATCAAGCTCGCGGCCCACACCGTCTGACGCGCACCGTGCTGCTCCGCCGCATCGCGCTCCCGCTGGTCCTGGCGGCGGCGCCCACCGCCTCGGCCTTCCGGCTCTCCTGCATCGCGGACGGGCTGGCGACCCGTCCGGGCTGCCCGCCGGCCCCGAGGCGGACCCTCGCGACCCCGCGCTGCGGCCGATCCTGACCCGGGAGCGCTGCGCTCCCGCCGCCGCGGCGCACCGCGGCTTGCGCCGACCCCCGGCGCGTGTAAACTTAGGGCGTCTGCCCAGTTGGCCGGACCTCGCCTGCGAGGCTGCTCTTCCGTTCGCGGGGCGTGTCATCAGAGGGGAGCGGAAGAGTTCGAGGAGGAAATCCAGATGGCATCCAAACTCTACGTCGGCGGTCTCTCCTACTCCACCACCAGCGAGGGGTTGCGCGAGTTCTTCGCCCAGTGCGGCAACGTGCAGTCGGCCACGGTGATCACGGACCGGTTCTCCGGCCAGTCGCGCGGATTCGGCTTCGTGGAGATGGCGACCGCCGAGGAGGCGCAGAACGCCATCGCCCAGCTCAACGGGCGCGAGCTGGACGGGCGGCGCATCACGGTCGAGATCTCCAACCCGCAGGCGCGGACGGGCAGCTCCCGCCCGGGCGGGCGCGGGCCCGGCGGCGGCCGCGAGAGCGGCTACGCGCACCGGCCCTCCAAGCCCGTGCGCTGGTAGCCCGGGCGCGTCGG
>JBBIOF010000220.1:0-5062 GCA_037443505.1 Candidatus Rokuibacteriota bacterium | reverse complement strand
CGAGCGGTGCGAGGCCGCCCTCCGCGAGTCCCGCGAGGTCACGGCGGCCCTCGCCCGCGAGGGGACGCCGTCCGGGCCCCCTCCCGAGGTGGGCGAGGCGCTCGCGCACCCGCCCGCTCCGGCCCCGCCTGCCCGCCGGCCGCAGCCCATCCTCCCGCCCCCCTCCTGGTCGGCGCTCGCCGCCGTCATGACGGCAGCCATGGTGGTGTCCGGGGTCGTGGTGGGGCTGGCGGCGAGCCGCCACTACGAGACCCGCCTGGCGGCCGCGCGCGGGGAGGCACGGGGGCTTCGCGCCGAGATCGCCAGGCAGGCAGCCGTGCTGGAGGCCCACCGCGCCGACCTCGCCCTGGCCGACCTGATGCGCGACCCGGTCACGCGCGTGGTGGACCTGCTCGGCTCCGGGCCCAGTCCAGAGGCGGAGGCGCGCGCCGTCTGGCACCCGGTGTCTGGCGGCTGGCTGGTGGTCACCCGGCTGGCGCCCGCCGACCCGGGCAAGGTCTACGAGGCGTGGACCATCAGCGGCGGCCAGCCGCGTGCCGCCGGCGTCTTCCGGGTGGACGACCGCGGGCGCGCCCTGCACCGCGTGGCGCCCGTGGACCAGCCGGTGGAGGCCTTCGCGGTGACGCTCGAGCCGGCCGGCGGCGTGCCCGCGCCCACCGGGCCGATCGTCCTCGCCTCCCGCTAGGTGCGCCCCTCGGTCGCGGAGCGGGCCAGCTTGCGCGCCGCCGCCTTCACCGCCTCGATGATCCCGTGGTAGCCGGTGCAGCGGCACAGCACCGCCGACATGCCCGCGCGGATCTCGGCCTCGTCGGCGTCCGGCTTCACCCGCAGCAGGTCGAGCGCCGTCATCAGCATGCCCGGGGTGCAGAAGCCGCACTGCAGCCCGTGGTGCTCGTGGAACGCCTCCTGGAGCGGGTGGAGACCGCCGTCCCGGGCGAGCCCCTCCACGGTGGTGATCTCGGCCCCGTCCGCCTGCACCGCCAGCATCAGGCACGAGCGCGCCGCCTGCCCGTCCAGCAGGATGGTGCAGGCGCCACAGATCCCGTGCTCGCAGCCCACGTGGGTGCCGGTGAGCCCGAGGTCCTCGCGCAGGAAGTCCACCAGGAGCTTCCGCGGCTCGCACCGCCCCTCGCGGGGCACGCCGTTGACCGTGAGGCGGACGGTGACGGGCACGCTCATCCGCGCGCCCCTGCCCGCGCCGCGGCCCGGTGGAGGGCGCGCCGCACGAGCACCCCCGTGAGGTGGCGCCGGTAGGCCGCCGACGCGTGAACGTCGGAGTCGGGGCTCACCAGATCGGCCGCCCGGGCGGCAGCCGCGTCGATCGCCGCGTCGCCCAGCCCCTCGCGCTCCAGGATCTCCTCGGCCGCTCGCAGCCGCACCGGCACCGCCCCCGCGCCCGCCGCCGCCAGCCGGGCCATCGCACAGCGCGGGCCGTCGCGGACCACCAGGGCCGCGATCCCCACGATGGCGAAGTCACCGTGGCGACGGCTCAGCTCCTCGAAGGCCCAGCCGGCGCCCGCCGGTGCCGCCGGTAGCCGCACTTCCGTGAGGATCTCGTCGGGGGCCAGGCTCGTCGTGAGGTACGAGCGGAAGAGCTCGCCCGCCCGGAGCAGGCGCTCGCCCCGGGGGCTCCGCGCCACCACCTCCCCGTCCAGGGCGGTCAGCACGGCGGGGTACTCCGCGGAGGGATCGGCGTGGGCGATGGAGCCGCCGATGGTGCCCCGGGTGCGGATGGGCAGGTGCCCCACCAGGCGGGTGGCCTCGCCGAGGAGCGGCACGCGACCAGCGACGACGGGCGAGAACTCGATGGCGCGCTGGCGTGTCATGGCGCCCAGGCGCACCTGACCCTCGGCCTCGCGGATGTAGGCCAGACCGGAAACGCGGTTCAGGTCGACGAGGGCAGCCGGGCGCGCCAGCCGGAAGTTCAGCAGCGGCACCAGGCTCTGCCCGCCCGCCAGCACCTTGGCCTCGCCGCCGTACCGGGCCAGCAGCGCCAGGGCCTCGTCCACCGAGGACGGGGCGTGGTAGTCGAACCGGGGCGGCTTCACGGGGTGGACCGGGCCACCGCACCGGCCCGCGCGGCCTGGATCAGCTCCCAGAGCCGGCTGGGCGCCATGGGCAGCTCCGTGATCCTGACGCCCAGCGGCGCCAGCGCGTCGCTGACGGCGTTGGCGACCACGGCCGGGACCGTCATGGAGCTGGACTCGCCGAGCCCCTTGGAGCCGAGCGGCGTGAGCGGCGAGGGCGACTCCACGTGCGCGATCTCGATGACCGGAGCCTCGCTGGCCGTGGGTACCAGGTAGTCCATGAACGTTCCGGTCAGGAGCTGGCCGTCCTCGTCGTAGGCCAGCTCCTCGTAGAGGGCGCCGCCCAGTCCGTGCAGGGCACCCCCGTAGATCTGGCCCTCCGCGATCATGGGGTTGATGATCGTTCCGGCATCGTGAACCGTCACGTATTTCAATATCTTGATGACGGCGGTCTCAGGATCCACTTCAACAGCCATCACCTCGGCGATGAAGCCGTACGTGTTGGACGAGTTGACGCGGTCCGCCGCGTCCACCGCCTCGGCCACCCGGAAGCCGAAGACGCCGCTCACCTGGAGCCCCGGCTCCATGCCCTCCGGCAGCGACTGCGTGTGCCAGTGGGCCCGGCCCGCCAGGTCCTTGATGGAGTAGGACGGCCCCTTGCCGCGCCGGGGGTGGACGCCGCCGTCGCGGAACTCGAGGTCCCCCGCGGGGACCTCCATCAGGTGGGCGGCGTACTCCACCAGCTTGGCCTTGAGCTTGCGCGCGGCCAGGGCTGCCGCGCTGGTGCCGACGGAGCCGAAGCGGCTCGAGTAGGTGCCGGACGAGATGGACCAGAAGCGGGTGAAGGTGTCCATCTCGTCCACCACGGTGACGTCCTCCGGGCGGATCCCCAGCTCGTCGGCCACGACCTGGGCGACGACCGTCCGGTGCCCCTGCCCCTGAGGAGTGGTCGCCATGACGACCGTGACCCGTCCCAGCGGATCGACCTTGATGGTGGCCCCGTCCACCGCGCCCGACTTGGGCAGGTACTCGGGCTTGGCCCGGAACTGCGGGTCGAGCGCGGTGGCCACGTAGCCCATGTTGGACACGGAGGGGTCCACCGCCAGGGCCAGGCCGATCCCGTAGAGCCGCCCGGCCGCCCGCGCCCGCGCCTGCTCGCGCCTCAGCTCGCCGTACCGCGCGAGCTCCAGGGCGCGGTCGAAGGCGGCCTGGTAGTCGCCGCTGTCGTAGAGGCCGCCGGTGGGCGTCCGGTAGGGGAACGCGTCGCGCGGGATCAGGTTGCGGCGGCGCACCTCCGCCGGGTCCATGCCCAGCGTCTCCGCCAGCCGGTCCATCATCCCCTCGGTCTCGAAGTAGAGGTGGCCGCAGGCGTAGCCGCGGTTGGGGCCCGTCAGGCTCTTGTTGGTCATCACCGTGGAGGCCTCGACCTCCAGGTGCTGGAACCGGTAGGGCCCGACGAAGTTGCCGGTGGGGCGAAAGCTGCAGCCGGGCTCGGGGCTCCGGATGTAGCCCCCCACGTTGTCGAACCAGCGGAACCGCATCCCCAGCACCGTCCCGTCCCGGCGCGCGGCCAGCTCGCGGTAAGCCACGCGGTCGGTGCCGCTCGACGAGGCCAGGAGGTGCTCGCGCCGGTCCTCGATCCACTTCACCGGCAGGCCCGTCCGCATGGCCGCCAGCCCGATCAGCGCGATGTAGGGGTAGATGCTCGTCTTGATCCCGAAGGAGCCCCCGATGTCGGGGGGCACCACGAAGCGCAGCCGGTTCTCCGGCAGGCCCAGCACCCGCGCCGTCAGCGGGTGCATGATGAACGGCCCCATGAAGTTGGACCAGACGGTGAGCACGCCCTCCAGGGGATCCCACCGCGCCAGGACGCCGTAGGTCTCGATGGGCGTGGAGCCGTACTTCGGGAAGCGGAAGCGCTCCCGCACCACCACGTCGGCCTCCGCGAAGGCGCGCTCGGGATCGCCGTACACGAGCCGCCGGTGGCTGGCCAGGTTGGAGCCCACCGCCTCGTGCAGCACCGGCGCGCCGGGCTCCAGCGCCTTCTCCGGATCGACCACGGCCGGCAGCGGCTCGTAGTGGACCACCACGGCCTCGGCCGCGTCCTCCGCCAGGTAGCGGTCGCGGGCCACCACCACGGCGACGGGCTCGCCGACGAAGCGCGCCTTGTCGGTGGCCGCGCAGTAGTAGTGGACCGGCGCGGCGACGCCCACGGAGAAGGGCTTCGTGTGCCGGGCCACGTCGTCGCCGGTGATCACCCCCACCACGCCCTCCATGCGGAGGGCCGCCGAGACGTCGTAGCCCAGGATGCGGGCGTGCGCGTGCGGCGAGCGCACGATGGCCGCGTGGTGGACGCCGGGCACCGGCGGGTGGTCGTCGATGAAGGCGCCGCGCCCGGTGAGCAGGTGCGCGTCCTCCACGCGCTTCAGGGGCCGGCCGATCCACCGCTCGCCCATGGCGGAGTCCGAGGCTAGACGCCGCCTCCCGCCTTGTCAAGCCGCGGAGCCCGGTGCTAATGTCCCTGCGCCAGCAGGACCAGGGGCCATGAGGCGTCCGCCGCTCGGCGTGGTCTTCGTCGCCGTCCTCGTGGTCGCGCTGGGCGAGACGGCCGGCGCGGTCATGTCGCTGCTGCGTGCCGAGACCGCGCGCTACGCCCGGGCGCGCATCGCCGCCGCGCCCGCGGTCCACGGGCTGGCCGGCACGCCCGAGTACGACGACGAGGTCGTCCGGCGCACCGTGTTCGCGTTCGAGGCCGGGCTCTCCTTCTTCCACACCCACGCCCAGGGCCTCGGTCCCGTCGTGCTCCTGGCCGCGACGCTGGTGGCCAACGCGGTCGCCCGGCGCGCCGCGCGGGCCGCGCTCTACGCGCTCCTCGCGGCCGGCGGGCTGTTCCCCCTGGGCTACCTGGTGTACGCTCTGGCCACGCTGGAAGCGGGGCGGGACGCCGGCATCGCCCTCGCCGAGCAGTACGTGCTGACGCCCCTGGGCACCGCGGCCATCGTCGGCCTGCTGGGCCTGGCTGCCGCCCTCGCCCG
>JBBIOF010000219.1:0-5075 GCA_037443505.1 Candidatus Rokuibacteriota bacterium | reverse complement strand
GATCTCGTCGGGGCGCCGGACGCCGGCCGCCACCCCCTGGGCGCGCGCGCCGCCGCCGGCCCCGTCGCCGTTGCCGCCGAAGACGAGCGGCGGCTTCACCTGGAACAACCGCTCGAGGCGGCTCCGACGCTCCTTCCAGCCCTCCTGGTACTCCAGCTCGTCCTCGTGCAGGGTGGCCGGCTGCTTGACGCCGTGGGCCAGGCGGAACTGGATCGCCAGGTCGGAGGCCCGCCGCCGCACCTCGTCCCACGGCGTGCCCAGGGCGAACTGGTCGGAGATGGCCCCGATGCGGCCCGTGTGGATGTTGCACGACAGCGTGATGCAGGACAGGATCGGGCCCGACCAGTAGGAGGTCTGCGAGTTGATGGGCACGGGCAGGATGTGCAGGTTGTGGCTGCCGCGGCAGTCGCCCGCCACCATGGGGCACGAGGCCCACGGCGAGGTGATCTCGCCGGGGGCAGGCCAGTCGCCCTGGGCCAGGGCCAGCAGCACGGGATCGTCCTTGCCGCCGTAGGTGAAGCCCTTCTTCGTCTTGATGTTGTGCAGCCGCTCGGCGGACACCACGTACCCGAGCTGGTCGGCCTCGCCCCGCTCGTCGCGGGTCCAGATGCGGGCGATCACGTAGCGGGACGAGCGGGTGAGCCCCTCGATGTCGTAGAGGTCCTCCGGCGCTCGCAGGCGGATCACCTTCTCCTGCAGCCCCTTGGCCAGCTCCTCCATCTTGCCGTCCAGCGCCTTCTGGTCGCGGGGGTGGGCGCCGGCCTCGATGGCCTGGGCCTTGGTGTCCAGGTCCACGATGTCCATCAGGTAGCCCCGTTTCATCTTCGAGGCGGCGATGATGAGCCCCGTGTTGAAGCGCGGCAGCAGGTAGGCCCCCGTGGCGTAGTGGTTGAACGCCATGGGCTCCGTCTTGTCCGCGAAGGAGACCAGCACCGTCTGGGAGGCGTTCTCCTTGCGCACCGGCAGGGGCAGCATCACCGAGGCCGGCCCGGCGCCCCGGAGGTTGCCGGTGAAGGCGTCGGCGACCAGGTCCTGTCCGGGGCCGTAGAGGCCCAGCTCGGCCGCCTTGTCGGCGCCCTCCTTGAGGGCGTCCCACATGAGCTCGTCCACGACGGCCATGTCCACCCGCTCGGAGAGGATGCCGGTCACCGCCACGTCGTCGCCCGTGTGGGTCACCACCAGGGACGTGAAGATGGGCTCGCCGCGGTACAGGTTGTTCTCCAGCACGAACTTCGCGACGACCGACTTGACCTCCTCGGCCGCCACCACGTGCCCGCCCACCCCGCCCACGTCCGCCTTGGTGGACTTGACGAAGCGCTGGACCAGCGCCGGGTTGCGCGCGAAGACGTAGGACCGGTAGGAGAAGATGTTCGGCGTGTTGGTGACGGGGATCTTCTCGGCGACCGTCTGGGGAAGGCCGGCGAGGTCGTCCTTCGACTGGTGGTAGTCGGCGAGCTCCGGCTTGGGCTGCCCGTCGGCGGGGCCGTACCGCTTGGCTGCCATTGCTGACCTCCTCCTCCGCGTGCTGCCGGGGTGGTGGGAGAGAAAAAACCCGACAGGGGCAGGATAACGGGGTACACTGGAACCCGTCAAGGAAGAACTTTATGGGCATGAAATTTATTTCTCACCGCCCCGGGGAGCTCAGGCAGATGGTGCAGTGCCTGGAGCTCTACTACCGCCAGGGGCTCAGCCAGAAGGACATCGCCACGGCGCTGGGCGTGTCGGCCGCCACCGTGTCGCGCCTGCTGAAGCGGGCCTTCGACGAGGGTCTGGTGCGGGTGGAGCTGGACCTGCCCCGCACCCAGGAGCTGGAGACCGCCCTCGTGGAGCGCTTCGGCCTGCGCGACGCCGTGGTCATCGCGGCCGGGGGCCGGGCGGACGTCAAGGAGGAGCTGGGGGTGGCGGCCGCGGCCTACTTCGAGAAGGTGGCCGCCAGCGGCCTCCGCGTGGGCCTCTCGTGCGGGTTCACCCTGTACCAGACGATCCGGGCCCTCCGGGAGCGAAGGTTCCGCGACCTGTCCCTCTACCCCCTGTCGGGCGAGAGCACCCTGAAGCTGGTGGACCTGTCCCCGAACACGCTGGTGGGCATGATGGCCGCCAAGTACCGGCCCCACGTCACGGCCTACGCCCTGCCCGTCCAGCACCTGGTCTCCCTGCGCCAGATCGAGCGCGAGCGTCGGCGCCTGCTGCGCGACCCCGAGGTGCGCGCCATCTACGAGGCGGCCCAGTCGGTGGACCTGGCCCTGGTGGGAATCGGCCAGATCGGCGAGGAGACGCCGGGCTTCTGCTCCCTGGCCGAGTCCTACGGGATCAGCGTGCGGCGCCTCAGGGAGCTGGGCGTGGTGGGCGAGATCAACTACCAGCCGTTCGACGCCCAGGGGCGCATCGTGGACCAGCCCGAGCTGCGCGCCCTCAGGCGTCGCGTGCTGGCCGTGGAGGGCCAGCGGCTGCAGGAGCTGTCGCGCACCGAGGACCACCACGTCATCGCGGTGGCCGGCGGGCGGGCCAAGATCGAGGCCGTGCGCGGCGCCCTCCGGGGCCGGTTCCTCAACGTCCTCGTCACCGACGAGGACGTCGCCGGCGCCCTCACCCGCGGGTAGCGCCCGGCGTCAGCGCCGGCCCGGAGCGCCCGACTCCTCCTCGAAGGCGCCGATGCGCCGGAACTTCTCGTAGCGCTCCGCCACCAGCGCCTCCGGCGTCCGGCCGGCCAGGTCGGCCAGGTGCTCGTGGAACGCCGCCCGCAGGGCGGACGCCGTGGCCTCCCAGTCCCGGTGGGCGCCGCCGGGCGGCTCCGGCACGATGGCGTCGATCACCCCCAGCGCCAGCAGGTCCGGCGCGGTGATCTTCATGATCTCCGCCGCCTCCGGCGCCTTGCCCGCGTCGCCCCAGAGGATGGCCGCGCAGCCCTCGGGCGAGATGACCGAGTACACCGCGTGGCGCAGCATCAGGATGCGGTTGCCGACGCCGATGGCCAGGGCGCCGCCGCTGCCCCCCTCCCCCGTCACCACCGCGATCACCGGGACCCGGAGCGCCGCCATCTCCCGGAGGTTCCGCGCGATCGCCCCGGCCTGCCCCCGCTCCTCGGCGCCGATGCCCGGGTACGCGCCGGGCGTGTCGATGAAGGTGATCACGGGCTTGCCGAACTTCTCGGCCAGGCGCATGAGCCGGAGCGCCTTCCGGTAGCCCTCGGGGTGCGGCATGCCGAAGTTCCGGGCGATCTTCTCCCGCGTCTCCCGGCCCTTCTGGTGGCCCACCACGACCACGCTCCGGCCCCCGAAGCGCGCCAGCCCCCCCACCAGGGCCGGGTCGTCGCGGTAGAGCCGGTCGCCGTGCAGCTCCACGAAGTCGTCGAAGAGCAGGCGGCAGAAGTCCCGGGTGTGCGGGCGGCGCGGGTGCCGCGCCAGCTGGACGGTCTGCCACGCGGTGAGCCCGGCGAACGTCTTCTCGCGCAGGCGCGCCAGCCGCTCGGTCAGGCGGCGCGCCTCCTCGCGGCCGGCCGGCGTGTCGGCCGCCTGCAGCTCGGCGATCCGGCTCTCCAGCTCGAGCAGCGGCTGCTCGAAGTCCAGGGCGTCAGGCATGGTCCACCGTGGCCGCTCCCGGCCCCAGCAGCTCCTCCAGCCGGGCCAGCAGCCCCGCATCGGGATCCACCGTGACCGCGCGCGAGCGCACCACCACCTCGTGGGCGGGCAGCAGCACGTGCAGGAAGACGGGCACCCCGCCCGGGGAGCCGGCGCACGCCTCCCGCACGGCGGCCAGCGTGGCCTCCGCGTCGGCTCCGGCCGGCACGCGGATCCTCAGCGCGCTGGGCTCCCCACGTGTCATCTCGCCGTTCGATCCTCCGTTCTCCGCCAGCGCCCGCTCCAGCGGACGGATGTCGTCGGCCAGCACCACCCGGCCCCGGTCGCTCTCGTCGAGGCGGCCCCGCACCAGGAGGGGCTCCCGGCCCCGGAGGAGGTCCCCCGCCGCCTTGAACGCCTCGGGAAACACCGTGACCTCCACCGTGCCGTCCATGTCCTCCAGGGTCACGAACGCCATGCGGTTGCCGCTCTTGGTGGAGGTCTCCTTGAGCGCCGCCACCTGGCCGAAGAGCAGCACCCGCGCGCCCGGCCCGCGGGAGGCCAGGTCGGCCGACGAGGTGATGCCCAGCGAGTCCACCAGCGGCCGGAACCGCGCCAGGGGATGGCCGGAGACGTAGAAGCCCAGCACCTCCTTCTCGAAGGCCAGCCGCTGGTCCGCGTCCCACTCGGGCACGACCTCCACCGGCTCGCTCCGCGGGCCCGCGGCGGGCCGCTCCCCCAGGAGGTCGAAGAAGGAGGCCTGGCCCTCCTCGCGCTCGCGCTGCTGCCGCTGGCCCGTCTCCATGGCCGCGTCCAGGTGGGCCATCAGGTGCGCCCGGGGCAGCCCCAGCGAGTCGAAGGCGCCGGCCTTGATGAGGCTCTCCACCACCCGCCGGTTCACCAGGCGCAGGTCCACGCGGGCGCAGAAGTCCTCCAGGCTCCGGAAGGGCCCGTCCTTCTGCCGGGTCGCCAGGATCGACTCCATGGCCGCCTCGCCCACGTTCTTGATGGCCGCCAGGCCGAAGCGGATGGCGTCGCCGGCCACGCTGAACCGCACCGCCGACACGTTGACGTCCGGCGGGTCGACGCGGATGCCCATGCTGCGGCACTCCTCGATGTACTTCACGATCTTGTCGGTGTCGCCCATCTCCGACGTGAGGAGGGCCGCCATGAATTCCACAGGGTAGTTGGCCTTGAAGTAGGCGGTCTGGTAGGCGACCAGCGCGTACGCCGCGGCGTGGGACTTGTTGAAGCCGTACCCGGCGAACTTCTCCATCAGCTCCCAGACGCGCTCGGCCCTGGCGGCCGTCACCCCCCGCTCGGCGCAGCCGGCCATGAACTTCTCCCGCTGCCGCGCCATCAGGTCGCGGTCCTTCTTGCCCATGGCTCGCCGCAGCGTGTCGGCCTCCCCCATGGTGAAGCCGGCCATCTCGGAGGCGATCTGCATGATCTGCTCCTGGTACACCATGATCCCGTACGTCTCCCGCGTGAACTTCTCCATGGCGGGGTGCTCGTACG
>JBBIOF010000218.1:0-5086 GCA_037443505.1 Candidatus Rokuibacteriota bacterium | reverse complement strand
GGGCCGCCGCCGCCGCCCTGGCGGTCGCGGACACGTGGCTCGAGGAGCGCCCTCGCGCCACCGCGGCCCCGTCGCCCGGCGCGCCGAACGTCCTGGTGGTCGTGGCGGACACGCTCCGGGCGGACCACCTCTCGACGTACGGCTACGCACGGCCGACGAGCCCCAACCTGGACCGGATCGCGGCCCGGGGCGTCGTCTTCGAGCACGCCTTCGCCGCCTCGTCGTGGACGGCCCCCTCCCACGCCTCGCTGCTGACGGGACGCCACGTCCACGAGCACGGGATCGAGTGGGCGACGACCCACCGGTTCAGCACCATCCCCTACCCGACGCTTCCCGAGGTGTTCGCCGCGCGCGGCTACCGCACCGCCGCCTTCTCCGCGAACCTCTTCTGGTTCACCCGGGCGATGGGGTTCGGGCGCGGCTTCATGCACTTCGACGACTACTTCCACTCGCCGGCGGACATGGTGCTGCGCACCTTCTACGGGCGGGCCTTCGAGACGCTCGTGCTCCGGCGGATGGGGTACGAGGACATCCCGGCCCGCAAGCGCGCGCCCGACGTGAGCCGGGCGTTCCTCGAGTGGGTGGACCGGGGTGACGGGCGGCCCTTCTTCGCCTTCCTGAACTTCATGGACACCCACGACCCGTACCTGCCGCCGGCCCCGTTCCGGACGCTGTTCGCGACCCGCGGCGAGCCCGCGGGCCTGCTGAACTGGCGGCTGGGGCGCAAGGACCTCCGACTCGCGCCGGAGCAGCGCGAGGCCGAGGTCGACGCCTACGACGGCGCCATCGCGTACCTGGACCACCACCTCGCCGCGCTGGTCGAGGGGCTGCGGGGCCGCGGGCTCGGCGACCGCACCCTGGTCGTGATCACGTCGGACCACGGCGAGGCCTTCGGCGAACACCGGACCTACCTGCACGGGAACTCGCTGTACCGGGAGGAGATCGAGGTCCCGCTGATCCTCCTGGGCCCCGGCGTCCCGGCGGGCACCCGGATACCGACGCCCGTCTCCAACGTGGCGATCGCCGCGACCGTGGCCGACCTGGCCGGCGGCGACAGCCGGCCGTTTCCCGGGCCGTCCCTGGCCCTCCTCTGGCGCGCGGGTCCGCCCGGACCTCCCGCCGTGCTGTCGGAGGTCGGGGCCCAGCCATGGCAGCCACCCTCGGCCCCCGTCCACCACGGCCCGATCCGGTCCCTCGTGACGGACCGCTGGCACTACATCGAGCACTCCACGCTCGGCATCGAGGCCTTCCGGTGGACCGAGGACCCGGAGGAGGCGCGCAACCTGGCCGCCTCCCCGCGGGACAGGGCCGAGATCGACGCGGTGGCCCGCCGCCTGAAAGGAGCCCGCCACCCGGCGCAAGAGATGCGGTCCGCCGCGCAATCCTTTCGCCGTGGAGCGACGCCGGCGGCCCACGGGGGTCCGCGGCGGCCGTGAGCGCGGCGCCGCGTGGGCAGGCGCTCCAGGGCCGGGTCTGGCACGCAAATGGCTAGCTCGACCGGCGTGAAGCGCCCGTCATCACCACCACCCCGCGTGCCCGGAGGTTGCCGATGATCGGAGTCTTCGGAGCGGTCCTGTCCCTCCTGCCCGATGCTCTCGACGGTGCCGGGGCGGTCCTCTGGCCGCAGCTCACCTACGTGGGACCCGACCAGCTCCTCCCGCTCGGCTCCGTCCTCGCGGGGCTGCTGGGGATCCTGCTGATGCTCTGGCGTCAGGCCATGGCGCTGGCGAGCCGCGCCTGGCGGTCCCTGCTGAGGCGGACCGGCCTCGGTTCATGAGGCGCGTTGTCGTCGTCGGCCTCGACGGCTTCGAGCCCTCCATCGTCGAGCCACTCCTCCTGGATGGCGCCCTGCCGAATCTGGCGCGCCTCCGGGCGCGGGGCGGGTACGCGAGGCTCGCCACCACCCAGCCCGCGCAGACGCCGGTGGCGTGGTCCACCTTCGCCGTCGGGACCAACCCGGGCGGCCACGGCATCTTCGACTTCGTCCGCCGCGACCCGGCGACCTACCTCCCCGACCTCGGGCTCAGCCGCTACGAGCGGAAGAACGCGTTCCTGCCGCCGCGGGCGGTGAGCCTGCGCCGGGGCACGCCGCTCTGGGAGCTGCTGTCGAAGGCGGGCATCGCCTCCAGCATCATCCGGTGTCCCTGCACGTTCCCGCCGGACCCCGTCCGGGGCACCATGCTGTCCGGCATGGGGGTGCCGGACCTGCGGGGGGGTCTGGGCACCTCCACCGTCTACACCACGCGCGCGGACGAGGAGACGCGCGAGAGCGAGAAGGTCGTGACGGTGCGGCCCGCGGGCGGGGTCATCGCCACCCACGTCATCGGCCCGCGCAACCCCTCCACCGGGGCCGACCTGGTCTGTCCCATCACGGTCCGCCTCCAGCCGGCGCAGCGCCGCGTGGCCATCGAGGCGGACGGCGGCGCCGCGCGGCTCGAGGTCGCCGAGGGCCAGTGGAGCGGGTGGCTCCGCGTCCGCTTCCCGGCCGGCCTCCTCCAGTCCGTGCGCGGCCTGGTGCGGTTCTACCTGACGCGGGTCGAGCCGGACCTGCTGCTCTACGCCTCGCCGGTCAACTTCGATCCCGACGCGCCGCTGTTCCCCATCAGCGCGCCGCCGGACTTCGCCCGGACCCTCGCGCGTGAGCTGGGCCCCTTCTACACGACCGGCATGGTCGAGGACCACAACGGCCTGAACAACGGCCGGCTCACCGACGACGCCTACCTGCGCCAGTGCGAGGAGGTCCTGGACGAGCGGAAGCGGATGATGTTCCGCGAGCTGGAGCGCCTGGACCGCGGCTTCCTCTTCTGCCTCTTCGACACCCCGGACCGCGTGCAGCACATGTTCTGGCGCGAGGCCGGCGGCGGCCCGGGCACCGGCGGTCTCTCCCGGGTGATCGGGGACCACTACCAGCGCTGTGACCGGCTGGTCGGCGAGGTACTCGAGCGCGTGGACGAGGACACGCTCCTGATCGTGCTCAGCGACCACGGGATGAAGAGCTTCCGGCGCGGCGTCCACCTCAACACGTGGCTCCACGGGCAGGGGCTGCTGGCGCTCCGCGGGGGCGTCGGCCCCGGCGACGGGGCGGGGGACCTGCTGAAGGCCGTGGACTGGGACCGCACGCGGGCCTACGCCGTGGGCCTGAGCGGGATCTACCTGAACCTCAAGGGGCGGGAGGCGCGCGGGATCGTGGAGCCCGGCGAGGCACCCCGGCTGGCGCGGGCCATCGCCGAGGGGCTGGCCGCCCTGGGTGACCCGGCGCACGGCACGCGGCCGGTCCGCCGGGTGCTGACGCGTGCCGAGGCGTACGCCGGCCCCTACGCGGCCGAGTCGCCCGACCTCCTCGTCAACTTCGCCGACGGCTACCGGGTGTCGTGGGGGACCGCGCACCGCGCGGTCCCCGCGGGCCTCATCGGGGCCAACACCCGGCGCTGGAGCCGCGCCCCCCTGATCGATCCGGAGCTGGTGCCGGGGGTGCTCGTCTCGAGCCGCCCCATCCGGACCGAGCACCCGCGCCTCGTGGACCTGGCGCCCACCATCCTCGCGGCGCTGGGCGTGCCCCGGGGCGACGCCATGGAAGGGGAGGCGCTCCTCGGATGAAGCTCCTGGTCATCGGCCTGGACGGGGCCACGCCCCAGATCCTCTTCGCGGACGAGCGGCTGACGAACTTCCGGCGGCTGATGGAGGCGGGCTGCTGGGGACGCCTGGAGACCATCGTCCCGCCCATCACCGTGCCGGCCTGGATGTGCATGGCCACGAGCCAGGACCCGGGGTCGCTGGGCGTCTACGGGTTCCGCAACCGCCGCGACCGCTCCTACGACCGCCTGGCCGTCGTCAGCTCCCGCTCCATCCGGGAGGTGGCGGTGTGGGACCAGGTGGCCCGCGAGGGGGGGCGGGCGGCGATCATCGGCGTGCCGCCGGGCTACCCGCCCCGCAAGGTGAACGGGATCTCGGTGGGCTGCTTCCTGACGCCGGACCCGGCCGGGGACCAGTACACGCTGCCCCCGGAGGTGAAGGACGAGATCGCCGCGCTGGTGGGCGACTACCCCGTGGACGTGAAGGGCTTCCGGACCGACCGCAAGGACTGGCTGCGCGACGAGATCCACGCGATGACCCGGAAGCACTTCGAGGTGGTCCGCCACTACCTCCAGCGCTCGGCGTGGGACTACTTCCACTTCGTCGAGATCGGGCTGGACCGCCTGCAGCACGGCTTCTGGAAGTACCACGACCCCGAGCACGTCCGGCACGAGCCCGGCAGCCCCTGGGCGGACGTGATCAGCGAGTACTACCTCTCCCTCGACCACGAGGTGGGCCGCCTGCTGGAGCTCCTGGACGACGACACCGCGGTGCTGGTGGTGTCGGACCACGGCGCCCGGCGCCTCGACGGCGGCTTCTGCGTCAACCAGTGGCTGGTGGACCAGGGGCTGCTCGTGCTGGGCTCCCGGCCCCGGCGGGCGACACCCTTCGCCGAGCTGGACGTGGACTGGGACCGGACGCGGGTCTGGAGCGAGGGCGGCTACTACGCCCGGGTCTTCCTCAACGTGAGGGGCCGCGAGCCCCGCGGCACCATCGACCCCTCAGACTACGAGCGCGTCCGGGACGAGCTCAGGGCCCGGCTGGAGGCGCTCACCGACGAGCGCGGCCGGCCCATGGGCACCCGCGTCTTCAAGCCCGAGGAGATCTACCGCTCCGTCCGGAACGTGGCCCCCGACCTCATCGTCCACTTCGGCGACCTCGCCTGGCGCTCCATCGGCAGCGTCGGCCACCCCTCCCTCCACCTGCAGGAGAACGACACGGGCCCCGACGACTGCAACCACGCCCGGCACGGCGTGTTCATCCTCGCCGCGCCCGGCCTCCCCCTGCACGGCGCCCTGGAGGGCGCGCACGTGCTGGACATCGCGCCCACCCTGCTGGAGCTGGCGGGGTACGACGTTCCCCCGTCCATGCAGGGGCGCTCCCTGGTCCACGGCCTGGCGCGCGGGGCCGACGGCGAGGGTGGCTCCGCCGAGGACGACGAGATCGTCCGCGAGCGCCTGCGGGCGCTCGGCTACATCTCCTAGCCGTCGGAGGCGGCGGCCGGCCGCGCGCC
>JBBIOF010000217.1:2935-5095 GCA_037443505.1 Candidatus Rokuibacteriota bacterium | reverse complement strand
GGCGCTTGACGATCTTCTTGCGCTTCTGGACCGAGGTCTCGCCCAGCATCTGGGCCCGCAGGTCGCGGGCCAGGCCGTCCAGGTCCAGGTCCCGCAGCAGGTCCCGGATGGCCTCGGCGCCCATGCCCACCTTGATGGCGTCGGGGCCGTGCTCCTCCAGCAGCTTGCGCGCCTTGTCGACGGAGAGCAGGTCCTTCTTCTTGACCGAGGGGACCTTCGACTCCAGGACCACGTACTCCTCGAAGTAGAGGATCTTCTCCAGCTCGCGGAGCGACATGTCCAGGAGCTGGCCGATCCGGCTCGGCAGCCCCTTGAAGAACCACACGTGGGACACGGGCGAGGCCAGCTCGATGTGCCCCATGCGCTCGCGGCGCACCCGGGCCCGCGTCACCTCCACGCCGCACTTGTCGCAGACCACGCCCGCGAACTTCATGCGCTTGTACTTGCCGCACGCGCACTCGTAGTCCTTCGTGGGGCCGAAGATCCGGGCGCAGAACAGGCCGTCCCGCTCCGGCTTGAACGTCCGGTAGTTGATGGTCTCCGGCTTCTTCACCTCGCCGTGGGACCAGTCGCGGATCTTCTGCGGCGAGGCCAGCTTGATCCGGATCGCGTCGAACGTGATGGGCTTCGCATGCCGATCGAGGATGCCCCAGAGGTCCTTCGCGGGCTTCTCCTCCCTGATCAGGCTGCCGAAAGGCCGATCCGTGAGCATTCGCAGTCTCCTCTCAGGACGCCTTCTTCCCGTCCTTGGTCACCAGCTCGACGTCGAGGGCCAGGCTCTGGAGCTCCTTGACCAGCACGTTGAACGACTCCGGCGTGCCGGGCTCGAGGAAGTTCTCGCCCTTGACGATCGCCTCGTAGATGCGGTTCCGCCCCTCCACGTCGTCGGACTTGACGGTGAGCATCTCCTGGAGGGTGTACGCCGCGCCGTAGGCCTCCAGCGCCCACACCTCCATCTCGCCGAACCGCTGCCCGCCGAACTGCGCCTTGCCCCCCAGGGGCTGCTGCGTGACGAGCGAGTAGGGTCCGATCGAGCGGGCGTGCATCTTGTCGTCGACCAGGTGCGCCAGCTTCATGATGTAGATCTGGCCGACCGTCACCTCCTGGTGGAAGCGCTTGCCGGTGCGGCCGTCGTACAGGACGGTCTTTCCAGACTGCGGCAGGTTGGCCTCCTTCAGGTGCGCCTTGATCTCCTCCTCGGTGGCCCCGTCGAACACCGGGCTGGCGACCCACAGGCCCAGCGCCCGGGCGGCCCAGCCCAGGTGCGTCTCGAGGATCTGGCCCACGTTCATGCGCGAGGGCACCCCCAGCGGGTTCAGCACGATCTCCACCGGGGTCCCGTCGGGCAGGTACGGCATGTCCTCCTCGGGCAGGATCTTGGACACCACGCCCTTGTTGCCGTGGCGGCCAGCCATCTTGTCGCCGACCGACAGCTTCCGCTTCACGGCCACGTACACCTTGACCATCTTGATCACGCCGGGCGGCAGGTCGTCGCCGCGGCGCAGCCGCCCGATGCGATCCTCCAGCATCGAGTCGTAGATGGCGATCTGCTCCTCCGCCAGCTCCTCGATGCGGCGGATCATCTGGGGCAGCCCCTCGTCCTCCTTCACCTTGATCTTCTTCAGCTCGTTCCAGGAGAAGTTGTCGAGGTCCTCCCGGCGGATCCGGTCCCCCTTCTTGCCCAGGCGGTTCGTCCGGTTGGTCGGGTCGTACAGGTCCTGGGTGAGGGTCTTGCCCACCAGGAGGTTCTTCAGCTTCTGGTCGCGCTCCATCTCGACCATGGCGATCTCGTCCTGGTAGTCCTTCTCCAGGCGCGTGATCTCCTCCTCCTCGATGGACTTGGCCCGCTCGTCCTTGTCCACGCCCCGGCGCGAGAAGACCTTCACGTCCACCACCGTGCCCTCGATGCCGGGCGGCACGGTGAGCGAGGTGTCCCGCACGTCCCCGGCCTTCTCGCCGAAGATGGCCCGGAGCAGCTTCTCCTCGGGGGTAAGCTGCGTCTCGCCCTTGGGGGTGATCTTGCCCACCAGGATGTCGCCGGCCTTCACCTTGGCCCCGATGCGCACGATGCCGGAGTCGTCCAGGTCCTTGAGGGCCTCCTCCGAGACGTTGGGGATGTCCCGGGTGATCTCCTCCTTGCCCAGCTTGGTGTCCCGGGCC
>JBBIOF010000217.1:0-2870 GCA_037443505.1 Candidatus Rokuibacteriota bacterium | reverse complement strand
ATGGCGTCCTCGAAGTTGTAGCCGCCCCAGGGCATGAAGGCCACCAGCACGTTCCGGCCCAGGGCCAGCTCGCCCTGGTCGGTGGCCGGGCCGTCGGCCAGCACGTCGCCGGGCTGCACCCGCTGGCCCTTGCGCACGATGGGCTTCTGGTTGATGCAGGTGTTCTGGTTGGAGCGGCGGTACTTGGTCAGGTTGTAGATGTCCAGCGGCAGGTCCTGGACCGGGTCGGCCTTCTTGGAGCGGCTCTCTGCCCGCACCACGATGCGGTCCGCCGACACGTACTCCACCACGCCCGGCCGCCGGGCGACCACCACGGCCCCGGAGTCGCGGGCCACCACGTGCTCCATGCCCGTGCCCACCAGCGGCGCTTCCGGCTGGAGCAGCGGCACCGCCTGCCGCTGCATGTTGGAGCCCATCAGCGCCCGGTTCGCGTCGTCGTTCTCCAGGAACGGGATGAGGGACGCCGCCACGGAGACCAGCTGCTTGGGCGAGACGTCCATGAAGTGCAGCTCCTCGGGCGTCACCATGCGGAACTCACCGCCCTTGCGGGCCGACACGCGCTCCTGGATGAACCGGCCGTTGCGGTCCACCTCGGCGTTGGCCTGGGCGATGACGAACTGCTCCTCCTCCAGCGCGGTGAGGAAGACGATCTCGTCGGTGACCCGCCCGCCGGTCACGCGGCGGTACGGCGTCTCGATGAAGCCGAACTCGTTGGTGCGCGCGTACGTGGACAGCGACGAGATCAGGCCGATGTTCGGGCCTTCCGGCGTCTCGATGGGGCAGATGCGCCCGTAGTGGGTGGGGTGGACGTCGCGGACCTCGAACCCCGCCCGCTCCCGGCTGAGCCCCCGCGGGCCCAGGGCGCTGAGGCGCCGCTTGTGGGTCAGCTCGGCCAGCGGGTTGGTCTGATCCATGAACTGGCTGAGCTGGGAGGAGCCGAAGAACTCCTTCACCACCGCGGACACGGGCTTGGCGTTGATCAGGTCGTGGGGCATGAGCTGGGCGATGTCCGAGATGGACATGCGCTCCTTCACCGCCCGCTCCATGCGGGTGAGCCCCACCCTGAACTGGTTCTCCAGCAGCTCGCCCACCGACCGCACGCGCCGGTTGCCCAGGTGGTCGATGTCGTCCGTGGAGCGGGTGCCCAGCTTCACCATCAGCAGGTGGCGGATCACCGCCACGATGTCCTCGCTCCGGAGCGTCTTGATGCTCAGGGGCGCCTCGATACCCAGCTTCTTGTTGATCATGAAGCGGCCGACGCGGGCCAGGTCGTAGCGGCGCGCGTCCATGAACATGCCGCGGCACAGGGCCCGGGCCGAGTCGATGGTGGGCGGGTCACCGGGCCTGAGGCGCCGGTAGATCTCCACCAGCGCCTCGTCCGGGTTCTTGAAGTGGTCCTTGGCCAGCGTCTCGTACATGGAGGCGTCGGTGCGGCCCGGCGAGAGCACCAGGAGCTTGAAGGGGGCGACCCGCCGGCTCATGACCTGCGAGAGCACCGTGGAGGTCACCTCCACGTTGGTCTCCACCAGCACCTCGCCGCTCTCGGTGTCCACGATGCGCGAGGCGGTCCGCCGGCCCACCAGCGCCTCCGCACGCAGCGCGATCTTCTCCACCCCGGCCTCGGCCATCTTCTCGGCCAGGCGGGCGTTGATGACCTTGCCGGCGGCGACGATGGGCTCGCGGTGGCGCGGCGGCTTCACGTCCTCGGCCACCTTGGCCCCCACGTGAGCCTCGGGGTGGAACTTCACCCAGACGTTGCCCTCCTCGAAGCCCAGCACCTCCTCGACCTCGTAGAACTGCCCGAGGATCTCCTCGTCGGAGAGGACCACCCCCTTCTCCAGGAACCAGAAGGCGCGCAGGAACGCCGTGGCCAGCATCTTGCGCCGGCGGTCCACCCGGACGTGGAGCACGTCGTTGGCGTCGAAGTCGAACTCCACCCAGGAGCCGCGGTAGGGGATCACGCGTGCCGAGTACAGCGGCTTGCCCGAGGCGAGGGTCTTGCCCTTGTCGTCGTCGAAGAAGACGCCGGCCGAGCGCTGGAGCTGGGAGACCACCACGCGCTCGGTGCCGTTGATGATGAACGTTCCCTTGTCGGTCATCAGGGGCAGCTCGCCCAGGTAGACCTCCTGCCCCCGCTGCTCGCGGACCGTGCGGGTCTTGGCCTCCTTGTCGTGGTCGAAGACCACCAGCCGGAGCGTCACCTTCAGCGGGATGGCGAAGGTCATCCCGCGGTCGTGGCACTCCTCCACCGTGTACTTCGGATCCCCGAAGTGGTAGGAGTCGAACTCCAGGAGCGCGTTGTCGTTGTAGTCCGCGATGGGGAACACCGACTTGAAGACCGCCTGGAGCCCGATCTCCTCCCGCCGCTCCGGCGGGACGTCCTTCTGGAGAAACGTCTCGTACGAGCGCTTCTGAACCTCGATGAGGTTCGGAATCTCGACGATGGACGGGATCTTGCCGAAGTCCTTGCGGCTGCGGCGCCCGCACTGAATCGTGCCTGCCATATCCTCTCCTCTGTCGGAGGGGGCTATGCCCCCTCCGAGGCCTCCCCCAGGGCTCGCGGCGGCCGGGCCGCCGCTCCCACCACGTCGGCGCTCCCCGTGAGACCTCGAGGCACCCTACTTGATCTGGACCGTCGCACCCTGCTCTTCCAGCTTCTTCTTCATCTCCTCGGCCTCGGCCTTGGAGACCTTCTCCTTCACGGGCTTCGGCGCCCCGTCCACCAGGTCCTTGGCCTCCTTGAGGCCCAGGCCGGTGAGCTCGCGGACGACCTTGATCACCTGGATCTTCTTGTCGCCGGCCGCGGAGAGGATCACGTCGAACTCGGTCTTCTCCTCGGCGGCCGGCGCGGCGGCCCCCGGCGCCGCGGC
>JBBIOF010000216.1:0-5110 GCA_037443505.1 Candidatus Rokuibacteriota bacterium | reverse complement strand
CGGCGCATCGCCGCGGTCGCAGGCGAGCGCGAGGGCGCGGTCGAAGGGAACGCCGCCGAGGAAGGGGACGGCGGCCTCCCGGGCCAGCTCGGCCCCGCCGGGCCCGGGGAACAGCCCGGCCATGTTCTCCACGAGGCCCAGGACGGGCACGCCCGCCTGGCGGGCGGCCGTGATGGACCGCCGCACCACCAGGTGCGCGACGTCCGAGGGCACCGTGACGACCACCGCACCCCGGAGCGAGGGAAGCAGCGAGGCGACGGTGGCGAGCCGGTCCGTGCCCGGCGGCAGGTCCAGCACCAGGATCTCGAGGTCGCCCCACCGGGTATCGGCGAGGAGCTCCCGCAGGGCCTGGGCTTCCATGGCGCCGCGCCAGGTGTGGGCCTCCTCCTGCGTCGGCGCCGACCAGGTGAGCGGGGCGGCGTCGGAGGGCAGGAGCAGGTCCATCGACATCACCTTCACGCCCGTGCCGGAGATGGGCGGGGCCACGGCATCGCCCTCGATGGCGAGGCGGACCCCCCGCACGCCCAGGATCTTCGCGAGGCTCGGCCCGTTGAGGTCGGCGTCCAGCACGCCGACGCGCCAGCCGCCACGGGCCAGCGCCGAGGCCAGGCCCGCCGCGAGGGTGGACTTGCCGACCCCGCCCTTGCCGGAGACGACGGCGACCACGGCGCCGACGGACCCGAGCCGCTTCCGCAGCCTGGCCTGCTGCTCGGCGACCTGGGCGGCGACGCCGGAGCCGCCGTCGCCGGGGATGTCGCGGTAGCGCTTCACGACGGCTCGGCCCTCCACGCCGCCCGCACCACGAAGGCGAGGGCCGTCAGGGTGACCGCCAGGAACACGAGCGCTCCCGCCCGGAAGGTGATGACGCCGCCCCAGGGCGCGGGCACGGAGCCGCCGTCCTCGCGCAGCGCCACCTGCGCCACCTTGAAGACCCGGAAGGCCAGGAGCAGGGCCAGGATCCGCGCGAAGTCCCGGCGGGAGAGGATCCAGCGCTCGAACCAGGCGTGCCGGCGCCCGAGCAGGAAGGGGATCAGGAAGACCAGGACCAGGCCCGCCAGAGCCCAGACGCTCAGGAGCGACCGTCCCCGGGCCGGCCCGCCCTCGACGCCGATCCCGTGCCACAGGAGGTACACGCCGCCGATCCAGTAGACGACGCCGTAGGCGAAGTACGCCAGGGCCGCGGCGCGGAACCCGTCCCTCACGCCTGCGGCCTGAACCGGGCGCCCCACCGGGCCCGTGCGTCGGCCAGAAGCGCCGTGGTGACCACCGACTGGCCCCGGCTCCTCGCGTACGCCTCCACGGCCTTCGCCACCATACCGCGGGCGAAGGAGGGGATCGCCTCGAGGCGCTCCCTGGCTGCGGGCTCCCAGGAGAGCTCGCAGTCGACGGGCAGGCCGAAGGTGAGCGCCGGCGGCAGGTCGATCACCCGCCCGCCGTGAGCCCCGGGCTGGTAGCCGCACGCGGGATCCTCCGCCAGGTAGTCGCCGTGGGTCGCGTAGGCCCGGCACCGGCAGCCGCCGCAGATGCGCGAGAACTCGCACGCCCCGCAGCGGCCTCCGAGGCGAGGGTCGCGCAGGTCGCCGAAGACCGCCGCCCCGCGCCAGATGTCGGCGAAGGAGGCCCGGCGCAGGCTTCCGGCGACGACGGGCATGTAGGGGCACGGCGTCACGTCGCCCTCGGGCGTGATGCGGCAGTAGTGCTTGCCCGCCGGGCAGGAGCCGTGGGCGTAGTTGCGCAGCAGCGGCGACGTCGGATCGAGCTGCCAGATGATCCGTCGGAAGTGGGGCGCGCACTTGGCCCGGATCAGGAGGCCGTCGGCCCGCCCGACGGGAGCGGACCACGGGTCCTCGAAGCCCGGCGGCCCGCCCGCCGGCGCCCCGGCCCCGCCCACCCCCTGCACGCGGGCCAGGTACGTCAGGATGCGCTCGTACTCGGTCGCGTCGATGTCGGTGAGGCTCTCCCCCCGCCCGGTCCGAACCAGGAAGAAGAAGTTGAGGACCTTCGCCCCCAACTCCCTGGCCAGGTCGATCATGGCCGGGACCTCGCCCACGTTCCACTCCGTCACCGACATGTGCAGGGAGAAGTCCAGGCCGGCGCCGGCCAGCACCCGGGTGGCCCGCACGGCCCCCTCCCAGGCGCCGGGCAGGCGGCGGAAGGCGTCGTGCCGCGCGGGGTCCGTGGAGTCGAGGCTGATGGAGGCGCCCCGCACGCCGCGCTCGCGCATGAGCGCGGCCTCCCGCTCGCGGAGGAGCACGCCGTTGGTGCCCAGCACGGTCGTGAAGCCCCGGTCGGCGGCCAGCGCGGCGATGTCCCAGATGTCCCGGCGGAGCAGGGGCTCGCCGCCGGTCAGGATCAGGAAGACGGCGGGGTTGACCCGGGCGATCTCGTCGATGACGCGCCGGCACTCCTCGGTGGTCAGCTCGCCGCCCGTGCCGGCGCGGGCGGAGGCCGACAGGTAGCAGTGGGCGCACTCCAGGTTGCACCGCCGGGTGAGGTTCCACGAGACGGAGTAGGCCGTGTAGCGCCCGGCCGCCGGGGCAGCGTCCCCCTCGTCCCGTCCCACGGCGGGCCCTACCGCGGCTTCCCCTTCGCGACGTACCCGGCAATGACCTCGTTCATGAGCTGGCGGGCGTTGCCGATCCCCTCCTCGCACAGCGCGAGGTCGATCACCGTGACCCCCCTGGCCGCCGCGACCTTCTCCACCTCCTCGCGGGTCATGTCCCGCATGAACCCGGCCGGCACCCGGTCGAGGCGAGCCACCGCCTCCGGCGTCCAGGTGAAGCGCGCACCCTCGCCCTCGGCCGGGCCCGGGACGCGGGCCGGCTCGAACCTGGTCCGGGCGACGAGCGTCTCCCAGCCCGCCCCCAGCCGGTCGCGCCCCACGGTGTCCTCGATGATGGGCAGGGCCACGGCCAGCGTGATGACCGGGATCTTCTTCGAGCGCGCGTACTTCTCCACCCGCGCCTTGGCCCGCCGGCGGAGGTAGGCGTCCGTCACCTCCCGGAGCGCGTCCCGGCCCTCGGCCGACCAGCGCACCTCCACGCCCGGCAGCGTCTCCTCCTCCTCGATGCCGCCCTCCTGCCGCGCGATGGCCTCCACGACCTCCCGGGAGATCACCTGGAACCGCCCGCCCTCCGTTCCGCAGACCGGGCACCGCACCGCCGGGTTCGGCCCCTTCACCGCGTAGCCGCAGCCCGGGCAGATGGCGGTGACGGCCGCCTGCTCGGCCCGGAGCCGGGCCACCGCCACGTCCTCGGCCAGGATCTGCACCGTCTCGGCCATCCGGCCGGGCATGAAGATGGCCATGGCCTCGTCGATCACCTTGCTGGTGATGACGGTGTGCCCCTGCTCCACGGCGTAGCGGAGGAGCGCGGTCCGCGCGATCCCCTTCACCTGGGGCGGCACCCGCTCCATGCGGGCCTCGGCCTCGGCCGTCCACGCGATGATCTCCTCGGCCCGGACGTCCAGCGGCGGGTAGAACCGGCCGCCGGTGACCAGCACGTTGCAGGGCGCCAGGCGCACCAGGTTCTCGGTGTTTGAGCCGAGGTCCGCCTCGTCCTCCTCGGCGTGCACGCCCACCCGGCCCAGGATCAGCAGCCAGGGCTGCTCCTTGCGCGCGAAGCCCAGGATCCGGTCGAAGCACTTGCCGTCCAGCAGGGTGATGCCCAGGTCCACGCCCTCCTCGGCGGCCAGCTTCCGGCCGATCTCCAGGTGGGACTGGTAGATCCGGGCCAGTCCCGTGTCGATGATCTCCTCGTGGAGCTGCTCCTGCTCCTTGAACCGGAAGACCTTCGCCGCCTTCTCGCTGAGCACCCCCACGATCCCGTTGAACATGGCGTAGTGCAGGTACGGGTCGTAGACGGCCACGGCGTGGAGCGGCCGCCCCAGGGCCCGGGCCAGCGCGATCCCCAGCCGGAGCCCGTGGAAGGACTGGGGCGAGCCGTCCACACCCACCACGATGGCGCCCTGCTGGTCCCGGAGCGGGTCGTGGCTGCGCACGACCAGCGTGTCGGTGGTGACGCGCCTCAGGAACCGCTCCGTCACCGACCCGAGCTGGCTGTCCTTCACGGCGCCCATGCCGAGGGCGCCCATGATGACCAGGTCGTAGCCGGACGCCCGGACGTCCTCCACCAGCACCCGGTAGTGCTTGCCGTCGAACATCTTCCGCTCGAAGGCGAGGCCGGCCGCCTCCGCCTTGCGGGCCATGACGTCCAGGTAGGAGTCGGAGATGAGCCGGAGCCCCATGGCGATGAGCGAGTCGTGGATCTTCCGCTGGCGCTCCAGCTCCTGCTCGTCGCGGTACTCCTCGGGCAGCGTGTACTCCATCTGCCTGAACCGGTAGTCGTGCAGCCGCGCCGCGTACACGTGACAGCCCGTGAGCTTCGCCCCGAACGCCCGCCCCAGCTCCACGGCGAGGTCGATCGCCCGGTTGGAGTGCTCCGAGTTGTCCACCGGAACGTAAATGTGCCTGTACATGCTGTCCCCCCTCGGGGCTGGCTACCGCTCCCTCAGCTCGAAGTTCAGGGTCAGGGTCCCGCGCGGGGGCACGCGGACCTCGCGCGTGACCGTGTGCGGCCTGTCGTGGCGGGGCCGGCCGTCCCGGTCCACGCCCCGGGGGTGCCCCTCGTGCCAGAGGGTGACCCGCCAGACGCCCGGGGGCACGCCGTCGATGCGCCAGGCACCCGTGGGGCCGGTCACCGCGAAGTAGGGGCTGTCGTGGACGACGAGCCAGGCCGACATGTGGGGGTGCAGGTCGCACACCACCCGCACCACGCCCGGCCGGGTCAGCCGCCGGGTGATGTCGATGGTCTGGTCCCGGCCCGGCAGCGCCAGGTTGAAGACGGTCGTCCCGCCGAGGATCCCCCGGGTGTGGTGGAGGACGGGGTCCGAGTTGTGGACGCGCACGCGCATGCCGGCCATGACGGCCGCCACGCGCGGGACGAAGGCGCAGCGGACGTGGTCGATCACCAGGTCGCCCGCCGCCTTCTTGCCGCGGCCCACCCCCTCGACCAGGATCACGGCGCCCCCGGGGCCGCCCTCCGCGCCCACGGCCCGCGGCGGGGCGGGCGCGGGGTCGTCGCAGACCTCGCGGTCCCTGCCCACGCGGAGC
>JBBIOF010000215.1:0-5127 GCA_037443505.1 Candidatus Rokuibacteriota bacterium | reverse complement strand
CCTCCTCGGCCGCCGCGCCGCCGTCCGGTCCCCGCGCCGGAGCAGCCGACGCTCTTCGACCTCTGAAGGGTGGCGTCAGTACCGCTTCCGGAGCTCCTCCAGCGAGGCCTCGATCCGGCGCCGGAACTCCTGGTTGACCTCCTGGTAGCGCGCGCGGGCCACCCGGTCGTCGTAGACGTTGCGGACGTCCACGTCGAAGATGGACCGGATCCCGCCCATGAACTCCACGGCGCGCTCCTCCACCGAGCCCGGCGGCCCCTGCACGCGCAGTCCGGGCACGAGGGGCAGGAGGCCGATTCCCATGAACGCCCGCTGTCCGGCCTCGCCCAGCATGAACTCCACGAACGCCTGGGCCGCCCGCGGGTGGGGCGCGCCGGCCAGCACCGCCCACGCCTCCGGCGCGACGTAGGCGTTGCGGGCGAACACGAAGCGGATGGGATGGCCGTCCAGGCGCTCGTCGAACGCGCCGATGCTGGGCACCGCGAAGCCCGCGGCGAACTCCCCCCGCGCCACCACCGCCGGCACGTCGCGGCTGCGGGCCGTGAAGATGCCGGTGTGGGCGGCCAGGCGCTCCAGCCACTCCCAGCCCCGCGCCGGCCCCAGGTCCTGGAGGAACACCTCGTAGAGCGCGTGGCTGGAGCTCGAGCGGGTGGGCGCGCACTGCGCGATGGCCCCGCGCAGCCTGGGATGCAGCAGGTCGTTCCAGTCCCGGGGCGGCTCGAGGCCCAGGCGCGCGAACACCCGCTCGTTGTAGACCAGGCCGTAGACCTGCACCGCGCTGCCGACCCAGCGGCGCCGGGGATCCTTGAGCGGGATCGGCCGGGGCCGCCCGATGTCGGTGGGGATGGCGTCCCAGAGCGAGGCCGGCACCGTCAGGGGCGCGAGCAGGCCGCGGGTGCCGAGGTCGTCGTAGAGCGAGCTCTCGCCGCCCCAGAAGACGTCGGCCTGGGGCCGGCCCTTCCACTCGATCACGCGGCCGTACGCGATGGGCGTGCCCGCCGTGAGCGTGTTGACGGTGACGTCGAGGCCCCAGCGCGTGCGCGCGTGGGCCTTGAAGGCCGCGATGGCGGCGTCGCTCATGCGCCGCGGGATGGTGGCCAGCAGCGTCAGCTCCGCCTCGATGGGCGTCCCCGCCTGGGCGCCCGCCCGGCGGGCCGCGAGCCCCAGCGGGGCGGCGGCGAGCCAGGCCAGGAGCCGGCGGCGGGTGGGGTCGGGTCGGGGAACGGGCATCGCGATGGTTGCCTCCTGGGATCCGGTGGGCGTGGAGCCTCGGGGATCAGTAGACGTGGAGCGTCAGCGCCGGGCGGTTCCGGACGTCGTCCAGGCGCACGTGTCCGTCCACCACGCGGACCTGGCGGTCGTGGCCGGGCACGATGATGTCCGCCGAGGCCAGCAGGCGTTCGATGGACCGCCGGGCGTGCGCCTGGTCGCAGACGGCGCTCGGGTAGACCTGGCCGGTGATGAGCTCGGCGACGCTCTTGGCGGCGTCGGACGCGATGGCAACCCGGCCGGCCGGCGTGTCGGCGAGCACGGCCATGGCACCCGGCGTGTGGCCGGGGACGAAGAGGAGCCGCAGGTCGGGGGCCAGCTCGATCTCGCTCTCGAGGACCTCCGTCCGGAGCCGGCCCAGCATGGCCTCGGCGTCGTCCACGACGTAGGGATCGACGGGCGGCGTCCGCCCGGCGGCCTGTCGCGCGAACTCGTACTCCGCCGCCGTGACCAGCACGCGGGCCCGGGGGAAGAACCGCGCGTTGACGCAGTGGTCGAAGTGCAGGTGGGTCAGGACCAGGACGTCGATGTCCTCGGCCCGGAGCCCGCGCCTGCCGAGCGCCTCGAAGAACTCGACCCGGTCGGAGTATCCCGCACAGTCCACCAGCACCCGCGCGCCCCCGTCGGTGGTGACCAGCGTGCAGGAGGCATAGCCCATGGAGCCGCGGGCCGTCCGGAGGGGGTAGCCGGGGAGGACGACGTCGACGATGGCCATGCCCGCCCAGTAGAGCCCGGGGACGCCCGGGGCGACAATGGGGCAAAGGGACTGAACTCCTGGGTCGCTCGGCCCGGCCGGGACCCGGTTGACCGGCCCCGGCCGCCGGGGCAGAATACCCGGGAGGGGTATCGACGTGATCGACGAGGGGACCAGGACCAAGGCGCTGGGGCGGCTGCGCCGCATCGAGGGCCAGGTGCAGGGGATCCAGCGCATGATCGCCGGCGATGCCTACTGCGTGGACATCCTGCTCCAGATCTCGGCCGTGCAGGGCGCCCTCGAGCAGGTGCAGAAGCTCCTGCTGGGCCGGCACATCGAGTCCTGCGTGGCCGACGCCTTCCGCTCGGGTTCCCGCGGCGAGCGGCAGCGAAAGATCGACGAGCTGCTGGACGTCTTCTCCCGCTTCGGAGGGCGCTGATGGAGCGCCTGACCCTCCCGGTCCGCGGCATGCACTGCGCGGCCTGCGTGGCCAAGGTCGAGGGGGCGCTGCGGTCGGTGCCCGGGGTCGCCGAGGCCTCCGTGAACCTGGCGACCGAGCGGGCCACGGTGACCTTCGATCCCGCTCGGGCCGACCTCGGCGCGCTCCAGGCCGCCGTGGCGGCGAGCGGCTACGAGCTGGCCGAGCCCGCGACCGCTCCGGCGGCGGGCGAGGACCGTGAGCGGGCCGCGCGGGAGCGCGAGCAGCGCCTGGCCCGGCTCAAGTTCGTGGTGGGTGCACTCCTGTCGGCGCCGGTCCTCGCGGGCGGCATGCCCGAGGTGTTCCCCTGGGCGCCCGCCGTGCTCCGGAACCCCTGGGTCCAGCTCGTGCTGGCGACCCCGGTGCAGTTCTGGGTCGGCTGGCAGTTCCACGCCGGCTTCCTGCGCGACCTGCGGCACCGGACCGCCAGCATGTCCACGCTGGTCTCCATCGGCACCGGCGCCGCCTACTTCTTCAGCCTGGCCGTGACCCTCTGGCCGCACCGGCTGGCGGCCCACGGCGCCACGACCTACTACGAGACCGGGGCCGTGGTCATCACGCTGGTGGTGCTGGGCCGGTGGCTGGAGGCGCGGGCGCGCGGCAGGACGTCCGAGGCCATCCGCCGCCTGATGAGCCTGGCCCCGCGCACGGCCCGGGTGCTGCGCGACGGGGAGGAGGTCGACCTGCCCACCGACGAGGTGCTGGTCGGCGACCTGATCCGCATCCGGCCCGGCGAACGGATCCCGGTGGACGGCGTCGTCGTCGAGGGAGCCTCCGCGGTGGACGAATCCATGCTCACCGGCGAGAGCCTGCCTGTGGAGAAGGGGCCGGAGTCGCAGGTGGCGGCGGGCACGGTCAACCGCACGGGCAGCTTCGTGTTCCGGGCCACCCGCGTGGGCAGCGAGACCACCCTGGCCCGGATCATCCGCCTGGTCGAGGAGGCCCAGGGCTCGCGCGCACCCATCCAGCGCCTCGCCGACCGGGTGGCGGCGGTCTTCGTGCCCGTGGTGCTGGTCATCGCCGCGCTGACCTTCGCCGGATGGTGGCTCCTCGGGCCCGAGCCGAAGCTCCTGATGGCGCTCACCACCTCGGTGGCGGTGCTGGTGATCGCATGCCCCTGCGCCATGGGGCTGGCCACCCCGACCGCCATCATGGTGGGCACCGGGCGGGGCGCCGAGCACGGTGTGCTGATCAAGAGCGCGGCCGCGCTCGAGCTGCTGCACCGCGTGGACACGGTGGTCTTCGACAAGACCGGCACGCTCACCGTGGGCCGCCCCGAGGTGACCGACGTGGTGCCGGCCGCCGGCGCCACCGAGGACGAGGTCCTCGCCCTGGCGGCCGCGGCCGAGCAGGGGTCCGAGCACCCGCTGGGCGAGGCGATCGTGCGGCGCGCGAAGGAGCGGGGGCTGGCCCTGCCGCCCGTCGAGGAGTTCTCCAGCGTCCCCGGCCAGGGCGTCGATGCCCTGGCGCCGGACGGGCGGGTGCTGCTGGGGAACCGGACGCTCATGGACGCCCGCGGCATCGACGTCGGCGAGCTGGCCGGGGCGGCCGCGGCGCTGCAGGCCGAGGGCAAGACCGTCGTGTACCTGGCCTTCGCGGGCCGGCTCCTGGCGCTGATCGCCGCCGCCGACGTGCTGAAGCCGGAGGCCGCCGCCACCGTGGGGCGGCTCCGCGGCCTCGGGCTCACCGTGGTCATGCTGACGGGCGACAACCGGCGCACCGCCGAGGCCATCGCCCGGCAGGCCGGCATCGGCCGGGTGCTGGCGGAGGTCCTGCCCGAGGACAAGGCGGGCGAGATCAAGGCGCTCAGGTCCGCGGGGCGCCTGGTGGCCATGGTCGGGGACGGGATCAACGACGCCCCGGCCCTGGCCGAGGCCGACGTGGGCATTGCCATGGGCTCCGGGACCGACGTCGCCATCGAGGCCGCCGACGTCACCCTCATGCGCGGCGACCTGGCCGGGGTGGTGGCCGCCTTCGAGCTGTCCCGGCGGACCATCCGCGTCATCAGGGAGAACCTGTTCTGGGCGTTCGGCTACAACGTGATCCTGATCCCCGTGGCGGCGGGCGCGCTGTACCCCGTGGCCGGCGTGCTCCTGTCGCCGATCCTGGCGGGCGCCGCGATGGCGTTCTCGTCGGTGTCCGTCGTGACCAACAGCCTGAGGCTCAAGCGCTGGGCGCCGTCGTCGACCCGCCCGGCCGGAAGGGAGACCGCCATGGCCGTCGATCCCGTTTGCAAGATGACCGTCGAGCCCGCCCGCGCGGCGGCGCAGTCGAGCTACCAGGGCCAGACCTATTACTTCTGCGCGGTGAGCTGCAAGCAGAAGTTCGACCGCGAGCCGCAGAAGTACCTGGGGCAGCCGCAGAAGTGAGCGTGGAGCCCGCCCTCCTCCGGGGCCGGGAGCGCTGGGAGCGCGTCGTCGAGGGGTGGACGGACAACACCCACGACGACGCGTTCACCCACACGGTGCGGCTGCACGAGCCCGAGCGCGCCCTGGAGCTGGCGGCGGTGGCGCTGCCCTCGCCCACCTACGGGATCCGCGAGGCGCGGTGCCGGGTCCTGTCCGGCGCCGTCGCGGATCCGGTGGCGCGGGGGGCGACGAGGCTCGCCGGGCTGCGCATGACCGCGGGCTTCACCCGGGCGGTCGCCGAGGCGGTCGGCCCGGGCGAGGGGGCCCCGCTGGTGGTC
>JBBIOF010000214.1:0-5148 GCA_037443505.1 Candidatus Rokuibacteriota bacterium | reverse complement strand
CGGGCGGCGTCCGGCTGGAGGTCGGCTCGGGAATGGTCCGCGTGTCCCGGTCCCCGGCGCGGGACCGGATCGCGCCGCGGACCCTCCCCGTCCCCGGTCGCGTCGAGCTGCCGGAGGCCGGCCTGGCGCTCGAGGCGCGCGTGGCGCCGGCCAGCGGGTACCGCGTGCCGCGAGGGCGCCAGGTGGTGGCCTTCGACGCCAGCGCGCTTCCCGGACCGCTCGTCGTCAGGAGCCGGCGCCCGGGCGATCGCTTCCGGCCGTTCGGCGGGCCGGGGGAGCGGCGGCTCAAGTCGTTCCTGATCGACGCGCGGGTCCCCCGCTGGGAGCGCGACCGGGTGCCCGTGGTCGAGGCCGACGGGGAGATCGTGTGGGTCGCGGGCCTCCGGCGCGGCGTCCAAGCGCCCGTCATTTCGAGCACTTCCAGCGTCGTGGAGCTGGTGCTCAAGCCACTGGCCAACTCGTGGCCGGGGTGGCTACAATGCTCGCCCGAGATCGGACCCTGATGCGCCTCCTCGTCGCGGTGGCATCCGTGCTGCTCCTGGTTCCGGCCGCGTGGGCCCAGCGGCGGGAGGCGCCTGCCCCGGACCCGCGGAGCGTCCTGGGCGCGCTGGAGGCGGCGTTCTCGGCGGTCGCCGACCGCGTCACGCCCGCGGTGGTCAACGTCAGCACGGTGCCGCGCAAGGGGGCGGGCGGGCACGAGGAGTTCGAGCGCTTCCGGGACTTCTTCGGGGACGATCCCGACCGGCCCTTCCGGCGCCGGCGGGAGGAGCCGCGCTCGACGGGCTCCGGCGTCATCGTCGATCCCCGCGGATACATCCTGACCAACAACCACGTCATCGAGAACGCGCAGGAGATCACCGTCCGGCTCTCCGATGCCCGGAAGCTGCCCGCGCGCCTGGTGGGCCGCGACCCCAAGACCGACCTGGCCGTGCTGAAGGTGGACGCGCCCGACCCTCTGCCGTCGGCCGAGCTGGGCGACTCCGACCGCCTCCGCGTGGGCCAGTGGGCGGTGGCGATCGGCAACCCGTTCGGGCTGGACCGCACGGTGACCGTCGGCATCGTCTCGGCCACCGCCCGCACGCGCGTGGGCGTGGCGACCTACGAGAACTTCATCCAGACCGACGCTTCGATCAATCCCGGCAACTCCGGCGGCCCCCTGCTGAACCTCGACGGCAAGGTCATCGGGATCAACACGGCCATCGTCGCGGCGGGGCAGGGGATCGGCTTCGCCATTCCCATCAACATGGCCCGGGAGATCATGCGGCAGCTCATCGCCCGCGGGCGGGTGGTGCGCGGGTGGCTGGGCATCGCCATCCAGGACGTGACCGACGAGCTGGGCTCGAGCTTCGGGGTCGGCGAGCGGGGCGGCGTCCTGGTGGCCGACGTGATCAGGGGCGGTCCGGCCGAGGCGGCCGGGCTCCGCCCGGGCGATGTCGTGGTGGAGTTCGACAGCGTCCCCGTCCACGAGGTCCCCGAGCTCCAGCGCAGGGCCGCCAGCGCGGGGCCGGGACAGGCGGTGCGCCTGGTGGTGGTCCGGGACGGCAAGCGTGTGCCGGTCACGGTGACGGTGGGAGAGATGCCGGGCGACGAGCCGGCCGTCGCAGCGGCGACCGCCGACGAGACGTGGGGGTTGGCGGTGGAGTCCCTGGGCGCTGATCCCGGCCGTCGCCTGGCCCTGCCCTTCGGCCGGGGCGTGGTGGTGACCGAGGTCGTGCCCGGCGGCCCGGCCGACCGCGCCGGGCTGCGCCGGGGGGACGTGATCCTCGAGGTGAAGGGCCGGCCGGTCACCGGGCCCGGAGACTTCTACCGCGAACTGGCACCGCTCAAGCCCGGCGATGCGGTGCCCGTCTACGTCCACCGTGCGGCCGGCGGTGGTCGCAACGAGTACGTGGTCCTGGAGCGCAACGACCGCCCATGACAACCGATCCGGAGACCCACAACGCTGTCCAGCGCGGGACGGTCCTCGTCGTGGACGACGAGGAAGGCGTGCGTGCATCCATCCGCGCCATCCTGGAGGACTGCTGCGAGGTGCTGGAGGCCGAGGACGGCGTCCAGGCCCTGAGCGTGGTACGGGCACGGGACGTCGACCTGGTGCTCCTCGACCAGCGCCTGCCGGGAACGAGCGGGATGGAGGTGATGGCCGAGATCAAGGCCTACGATCCCGCCATCGTGGTGGTGCTGGTCACGGCCGTGCGGGACGTGCGGACGGCCGTGGAGGCCATGCGCCGGGGTGCCTACGACTACGTGGTCAAGCCCTTCGACGTGGAGGAGATCCGCGCCGCGACCCGGCGTGCGCTGGAGAAGCGGGCGCTCGAGCGCGAGGTGATCGGCCTCCGGTCGGCGCTGGCGCCCGGCGCGCCGGCGAGCCGCAACGGCTTCGAGGGGATCGTGGGCCGCCACCCGTCCATGGTCCGCATCTACCAGATCATCATCCGGACGGCCGAGACGCTCCCCACGGTGCTCATCACCGGCGAGAGCGGGACGGGCAAGGAGCTGGTGGCACGGGCCATCCACGCCAGGAGCAGCCGGCACGACCGGCCCTTCGTGGCCGTGAACGTGACCGCCATCCCCGACGCGCTGCTGGAGTCCGAGCTGTTCGGCCACGAGCGGGGCGCCTTCACCGGGGCCGTGGCCCGGAAGCTGGGGAAGTTCGAGGTGGCGCTCGGCGGGACCGTGTTCCTGGACGAGATCGGCTCCCTCCGGCTGGACCTCCAGGCCAAGCTGCTGCGGGTCCTGCAGGAGCGCGAGGTGGAGCACGTGGGCGGCCTCCGGCCCATCCCGGTGGACGTGCGGGTCCTGGCCGCGACCAACGTCGACCTCCGCCGCGCGGTGCGCGAGCGCACCTTCCGCGAGGACCTCTTCTACCGGCTCAACGTGGTGCCCATCCACGTGCCGCCGCTGCGGGAGCGCCGGGAGGACATCCCGCTCCTGGTGGAGCACTTCGTGCGCAAGATCGCCCGCGAGTGCCGGCGCGACGTCCGCTCGGTCTCCGCGGGCGCCCTCGACGCGCTGGTCCGGTACGACTGGCCCGGCAACGTCCGCGAGCTGGAGAACGTGATCCACCGGGCGGTGGTGCTGGCCCGGGGTCCGGTGCTGCACCTGGAGGACATCCCCTTCGACGTCACCGTACCCGGGACCGGATCGCGGATCGGGGACTACGACGGGCTGCCGCTCCGCGAGGCGTGCGAGCGGTTCGAGCGGCAGTACGTGCTCCGGGTCCTGGAGCAGGTCCAGTGGAACGTGAGCCGGGCGGCCCGCAAGCTGGGCGTGCACCGCAACACCATCCTGGCCAAGCTCGCGATGTGGAACATCCACCGTCCCGGGTCGGCTGAGGGGCAGGACTCCGCTCCGTGACGCGGGGGGCGACCCGCCTGGCCGGGGCCGCGCTGCTGGCGGTCGCGCTGCTCGCGGTCACCCGACCGGCGGGCGCCCAGCTCACCGAGGCCGACGTCTTCGTGGCCGAGGGCATCCTCGCCCTCCAGGACAGGAAGTACGAGGAGGCGCTGGCCCACTTCCGCCGGGCCCTGGAGCGCGAGCCGGACCACGTGGAGGCCCTCTACTACTCGGGGGTTGCCCTCCTGGCGCAGGACAGGCCGGCCGAGGCGCTGGCGGTGCTCCAGCGGGCCCACGACCGGGCCCCCACGGAGGTTTCGGTGGCGTTCCAGCTGGGGCTCGCCCACATCGCCCTCGGCCAGCTCGACCGGGCGCGACCCCTGCTGGAGGACGTCTTCGCCCGCGAGCCAGGCCTGGAATCCGCGGGGTACTACGTGGGCTACCTCCGGTACCGCGCGGGAGACCACCAGGGGGCGCTCCGCGCGTTCCGGGCGGGGCGCACGGCGGACCCGAACATCGCCCAGCTCACCCGCTTCTACTCGGGCCTCGCCCTGGCCGCCCTGGGCCTGCCGGCCCAGGCGGCCAGCGAGGTGGAGCAGGCCCTCAAGCTCCAGCCGGCCTCCCCGCTCACCGGGCCGGCGGAGCGGCTCCGCGAGTCGTTCGCCCAGTCGCGCGTCGCCGAGCGGAGGGTCCACGTCGACGCCCGGACCGGGGTGTTCTTCGACGACAACGCCACCACCCGGCCCGACCCCAAGGCGGGCGACGACACCGTCCACTCGCTCCGGCAGGCGCGCCACGAGACGACGGGGGAGCTCTTCTCCCTGCGGCTCGAGTACGACTGGCTGAAGCGGGGGCCGTGGTCGTCGAGCGTCGGCTACACCTTCTTCACCACCTACAACAACGAGCTGCCCAGCTTCAACGTGATGGACCACCTGGCGACCGTCACGGTGACCCGGCAGGCCCTGCTGGGGGCCATGCCGCTGATCGCGGGCGGCCAGTACGCCTTCGAGTACCTGCTCCTCGACGACGACGAGCTGCTCCGGCGCCACGCGGTGTCGGTGTTCGGCACCCTCGTGGAGAGCGCCCGGCACCTGACCAGCGGGATCCTCAAGGTCGAGCTCAAGGAGTACTCGGAGGTGCAGCCCATCGCCCGGGAGGAGTTCCAGGACGGCCGGAACGTCATGGCGGGTCTGCTGCACCTGGTGCGCTTCAGCGAGGACCGGCACTTCGTCAAGCTGGGCTACCAGTTCGACGTCGAGGACACGGAGGGGCGGAACCTCACGTACCGGGGGCACCGGTTCCTGGCCGGCGCCCAGTACACGCTGCCCTGGTGGAGCGTGCGCTTGACATACGACTTCGGGCTCCACTTCCGGGACTACCAGAACACGCACACCTTCTTCCCGGAGGACGCCCCGGAGACGCGGGAGCGCTCGGACCACGAGTACTCGCACGTGCTGCGGGCCGAGCTGCCCCTTCCGGGCCGCCTCACGCTGTCGGCGGACTACCAGGCGACGATTCTCAAGTCCAACCTGGCGCCCTTCACCTACCGCCGGAACGTCTACACGCTGTCGCTTTCCTGGGTGTACTGACGGCGTGCCCGGTCCCCGGCACGGGTTCCCGGGACATGGCGGGGAGCGGTGTCGGCCTCGTCGGCGGGGTGGGTTCCGGGCTGTCGGCTTCGGGGGGGAAGCGCGATGCGGTCGTGGCCGGGGGCGGCCCCGGCCGACGGGCGGCCGCGCCCGCCCCTCGCGTGCGGGCCCAGTCTAATGACTCTCGCAGAATATGTTAAAGGTCATGTCAGAAGCTAAGGCCCGC
>JBBIOF010000213.1:0-5153 GCA_037443505.1 Candidatus Rokuibacteriota bacterium | reverse complement strand
GCCGCCGCCGGCACCCGAGATCGGCCTCACGAGGCAGGCTCCACCTCCCGCGCCGGCGGAGCCGGCGGACGAGGGCGCGGTGATCGGCGCCGCGGCCCGGCGGGCCGGCGTCGACGCGAGGTTCCTCGAGGCGCTGCGGCGGGCCGAGAACGGGGGACCGGGGCGCGAGTTCGGCGTCCTCTCCGTCCCGGCCCCGACCTACGAGGACCAGGCGCGGGTGGCGGCGGAGTCCGTGCGCCGGAGCATCGAGCGCTTCGAGCGGACCGGCCGGCCGGCCATCGACCCCGCGACGGGTCGCTACACCGAGGAGTTCATCCGCTTCTTCTCGGCCCGCTGGGCGCCGATCAACGCCGACAACGACCCCGTGGGGCTCAACCGCCACCACGCCCGCAACCTGATCCGCCTCTACGCCCGCGTCTCCGGCCCGGCGGGCTGAGCGCCTCCAGGCCCGTGAACGAATCGCGTGACCGGGGGGCGCCACCGCCCGGCCGGGGCGCCCCGAGCGTCGGGGGCCTGAAGGGTGCCGCGAGCCTCCCGCCGTGTCAGGCGGCCCGGGCCATCGCCGGAACGATCAGCAGGCGGTCCTCCACGAGGACGTCCCGGCGAAGGCGCTCCGCCTCGCGGCGCGCGACCCGCAGCACCGCCTGCCGAGCCTCCTCCGAGGGTACCTGACCGGCCACCTCGACGGTCACCGGGGAGCCGCGCCACGGGACCCGCGCCGTCGCGGTGACCGGCAGGCCGAAGAGGTCCCGGTCCCGGAGCAGGCCGTCGGACACCTGCGCCTGGAGATGGACCGCCTCCGCCTCGCGCTTGCGCCGCAGGTCGAGGAGTCCGACCAGCGCCGCGACGGCGATCACGAGGACGCCGAGGACGACCAGCGCGGCGATGGCCCCGCTGTCACCAGACGCCCCGGCCGCAGGCGACGCCGGGGGAGTCCCCGGCGAGCCGGCCTGCTGCGCCAGCGCGAGCGCCGGCGCCCTCACGAGCGTAAGAGTTGCAATCGCGCACGCACCCAGCCACGGTCTCATGCTTCCCACCTCCCCGGGGACATGGGACGCAGCAAGCACGGTGCCCGGGGCTTGCCTGGCCTCACCCTTGCTCCGGGGGTCCGGAGGAGGGCGAGACCATGCTGAAGAACTCGACCTACGACCTGATGGAGACCGCCTCGGTCATTTCCAAGGGGCTCTACCGCTACGACCGCTTCCACGACGACTCGAAGGACTGCCCCCAGTGCCGGCAGATCTGGTCGGCGATGAAGCAGCACGACGAGGAGCAGCTCGGCGCGGTCGTCCGGCACCTCAAGCAGCACCTGGACGGCGAGATGAAGCCGGCCGCGGCCGCCTGAGAGGGCGACGGCGTGCGTCGCGCGTTGCCGCCCTGAAGCCGGCGCTCAGCGCAGGCGGTCCGGCAGCCACATGACCAGGTCGGTCCAGTACGTGATCAGGGCCAGGACCACCGCCAGGACCGCGATCATGGGCACCAGGTCCCGCATCATCTCGCGGATGGTGACGCGGGCGATGCCGGAGGTCACGAAGAGGCAGACGCCCACCGGCGGCGTGATCATGCCGATGGTGAGGTTCACGGCCACGATGACGCCGAAGTGAACCGGATCCACCCCGGCCGCGGACGCCAGCGGCAGCAGCAGCGGCGTGAAGATCACCAGCGCGCTGATCGTGTCGATGAACGTGCCGACGAAGAGCAGGAGCAGGTTGATGACCAGGAGCGTGCCGACCCGGCCCAGCTCGAGCCCGGCGATGGCTGCGGTGACCTGCCGGGGGACGCCCTCGACGGTGAGGAGCCAGCTGAACACGGAGGCGGTGCCCAGGATGAAGAGGACCTTGCCGGTCATCAGGCCGCTCTGGTAGAGCAGCCCCGGGAGCTGGCGCCAGTCCAGCTCCCGGTACACGAACAGGCCCAGCACCAGGGCGTACACCACGGCCACCACGCCGGACTCGGTGGGCGTGAAGACGCCCGAGATGATGCCGCCGATGATGATGAGGGGCGTGAGCATGGCCAGGAGCGCGTTCGCGAAGCCCCGGCCGATCTCGCCGAGCGTGGCCCGGCGCTCGCGGCCCTGGTAACCGCGCTGGCGCCCCACGTGGTAGGCGTACGCCATCAGCCCCAGCCCCATGATGATCCCCGGCACGGCGCCGCCGGCGAAGAGCTTGGCGATGGAGGTGTTGGTCATCACGCCGTAGAGCACCATGGGGATGCTGGGCGGGATGATGGGCCCGATGGTCCCGGCCGCCGCCACCAGCGCCGCGCTGAAGGTGGGATGGTAGCGGTTGGCCGTCATGGCCGGGATCAGCAGGCCGCCGATGGCCGCGGCGTCGGCGATGGCCGAGCCCGACACGGCGGCGAAGAACATGCACCCCACCACCGCCACCATCGCGAGCCCCGAGGTCATGTGCCCGACGAGGGCCTGGGCGCAGTCCACCAGCCGGCGCGTGATGCCGCCCACGGACATGATGTCCCCCGCCAGGATGAACAGCGGCACCGCCACGAGGGGGAACGTATCGACGGCGGTCCACAGCTTCTGCACCACCACCACGAGCGGCATCCCGGTCACGAGCAGGCCCAGCAGGGCCGCGATGCCCAGGCTGAACGTGATCGGCACGCCGGCCAGGAAGAGCATGAACAGCAGCGGGACCAGCCAGGCGGTCACGGCCGGCGGCCCCGCAGGTCGTCGATGATCCCCAGCACCAGGTAGAGCAGCATGAGCGCGGCGCTGGCGGGGATGACCAGGTAGAGGTGGCGGAAGGGGACCTGCAGCACCGGCGTCATCTGCACCCCGGTGGCCGCCACGAAGGCGAGGCCCTGCCACAGCACCACGCCGAGGAACCCCGCCGTCAGGAGGCTCCCCGCCAGCCTGACCGCGCGCGCGGCCCGGCGCGGGAGCGCCGCCAGCACCACGTCCACGTTGATGTGCGCCTTCTCGCGGACGGCGACCGTGGCCCCCACGAAGATCGAGTAGACGAACGCCAGCCGCGCGACCTCCTCCGTCCAGGGCAGCGGGACCTTGAGCACGAACCGCACCAGCACCTGGAGGAACACGCTCACGGTCAGCACGCCCAGCAGGGCCGCCAGCAGCCCCCGCAGGACCCGATCGAGTGCCCGGACCACGGCCACCTCCCGCTACTTCGTGTCGCGGATCCGCTGGACCAGCGCCGGCGGGACCTGGTCGGCCACCAGCGCCGGCACGTCCTTCGTGGCGGCCACGAACTTCGCCTTGTCCACCTCCGTGATGGTGACGCCCTGCGCCTTGAGAAGCTTGATGCCCTCGTCCACCTGGCCCGCCACGGTGCGGCGCTGCTCGGGCACCGAGGCGCGCACCGACTCGGCGATCACCTTCTGCTGCTCGGGCTTCAGCGTGTCCCACCACTTCTTGCTGGCCATCACCGGCAGGGCCGTGTAGGTGTGCTCCGTCAGGCCCACGAACTTCTGGACCTCGTAGAACTTCATGGAGGTGATGGTGACGATGGGATTCTCCTGGCCGTCCACCACGCCCTGCTGGAGGGCGCTGTACAGCTCCCCGAAGGGGATGGGCGTGGGGATCGCGCCCAGCGCCCGCATGAAGCCCAGCCACACCTTGGCCTCCTGCACCCGCATCTTCAGGCCCTTGAGGTCCTCCGGGGTGCGCACGGGCTTGTTGCGCGTGGTCATGTTCCGGAAGCCCAGCTCCCACCAGCCCAGCACCTTGAGCCCCTGGGCCTCCAGCTTCGCCTCGAACTCCTTGCCGATGGGGCCGTCCAGCACCTTGTAGGCGTGGGCGCGGTCGCGGATGACGAACGGCAGGCCGAAGACCTGCAGCTCGGGCACCCACGCGGGCAGGGCGCCCTCGGCTGCCACCGAGGTCATGTGGATCGTCCCCAGCCGCGCGCTCTCCACCAGCTCGCGCTCGGAGCCGAGCTGCGCGCAGCAGAACACCTGGAGCTTGATGGCGCCGCCCGAGTTCTTCTGCAAGATGGGCTCGAGCTTCGAGATGCCCACCGAGTAGGGGTGGGTCTGCGAGCCCGCGTGGGCGAACTTGACGGTGAGCGGCTCGATCTTCGACTGGGCCGCGGCGGGGGCCGCGACGGCGAGCGTGGCGAGCACCGCCAGCGCCCCTCTGAGCAGCGTGCGTGACATGGGTCTCCTCCTCCTCGTCGTGGTGGAGCCTCGGTGGCCCGCCCATCCCTGCTCCGCGGCGGACGCCGTCCAAAGCGCGATCGGCCCAGCGTGCGGTTGCGAGCCCGCTGCGGCAGGCAGCGGAGGAGCGATGTCCTGCGGGGGCGCGCCGGCCGCCTCGGCGTGGCGGGTGGCGAGGGCCTCGGTGAGCCTCCGGGTCGCGAGCACCGTGCTCCGAGCGGAGCCGAGTCTAGCATGGACGGCTGGTTCCCGCCCACGGCCGCGCCCGGGGCGCGGCGTGGCCCCGGGGCGGGCGGAAATGTGGCACCCCTGTCCGCTTTTCGCTTCCGGCCGTCCCCCGGCGCGCCGGGCGGCATCCCGCTAAGTGGCCCGCGCGATTCACCTCTCCGGCTGGCGCGATGCTTGCCGGATGCATGGGTGCGCCCTCGGGCGCCGGGCCACCTGCGCGTCCCGGCCGCGTGGCTCATACGTCTCACGGGAGGGGGTGCCCGAATGTTCTGGAAGAGCGCGCTCTTCGCGCTGCCGGCGCTGTGGCTTCCCGTCATGGGACCGTTCGGCGGCTGCTCGAGCGGCGGCGACGCCATCCGGCGCACGACGGACCTGCCGTCCACCGCCACGACGGTGATCAGCGTCCCCGAGCCCACGACCCTGCTGCTTCTGGCCTCGGGCCTGGCCGCGGTCGGCGGCTACGCCTGGAGCCGCCGGCGCCGGAAGTAGCCGCGCGGCTCCCGCTCCACGGAGGAGGATCGATTCGAGGCGCACCGATCGCACGCGGCCGGCGCCGGCTCCTGGTCCCCGGGCTGCTCGCGGCGCTGGCCCTCTGGCTCTACGGGCCCGTGCTGCTCCGCCTGGGGGCGCTCTGGTGGTCGCACGATTACGCGGCCTACATGCCGCTGGTCCCGGCCTTCAGCGCCTTCGTGCTCTGGGAGCGCCGGGCCGCCCTCAGGCGCGCGCGCGACGGGCAGATCCTGCTCGGGGCCCCGCTCGCCCTCCTCGCCCTGGCGCTGCTCGCGGCCGCGCGCGCG
>JBBIOF010000212.1:0-5156 GCA_037443505.1 Candidatus Rokuibacteriota bacterium | reverse complement strand
GACCGAGGCGTCCGGATCACGCTGGACAAGCGGATCCCGGCCGCCGCCGGCCTGGGCGGCGGCTCGGCCGACGCCGCCGCCGTGCTGGCGGGCCTGAACCGCCTCTGGCGCCTCCGGTGGCCCGTGTCCAGGCTGGAGGAGGTCGCGGTCGGGCTGGGCATGGACGTGCCGTTCTTCCTGCGCGGGGGGGTGGCCCTGGCCACCGGGCGGGGCGAGAAGCTGGAGGCCGTGGCGGGAGCGCCGCTGGCGCTGGTGCTCGTCAACCCGCGGTTCGGGTCGAGCACGGCCGAGGCCTACGCCCGGGTGACCCCGGAGATGTACACGGACGGGGCGCGAGCCCGGCGGATGGTGGAGGCGCTCCGGAGCCGGCGGACCGCCGGCGTGGCGGCCAGCCTTTACAATGGCCTCGAGAGCGCGGTGGCGCCCGGCCGGCCCGAGATCGGGCGGATGAAGGCGGCGCTCCTGGCAGCCGGGGCCCTGGGGGCCCTCATGTCGGGCAGCGGCCCGACGGTGTTCGGGGTGGCCAGGTCGTTCGATCACGCCCGCCAGATCCGGGCGCGGCTCACGCGGGCTTCGTGGGAGTGCTGGGCGGTCCGCACGGTGAGCGGGCCGGCGATACGGGTGAGAACCGGTGGCAGGGGCTGGCGGTGAGGCGGCCCACGAGGACGACACTGGGGCGTGGCCAAGCGGTAAGGCGCGGGACTTTGGATCCCGTATCCGGAGGTTCGAATCCTCCCGCCCCAACCAGTGCCTGGCGAGGGAGTCGATGACGTACGACCTGAAGCTGTTCTCGGGCAACGCCAACCGCCCGCTGGCCGAGGAGATCGCGAAGTACCTGCGCCTGCCGGTGGGGGACGCGGAGGTCTCGCGGTTCTCGGACGGCGAGGTCTTCGTCCAGGTCAACGAGAACGTGCGCGGCACGGACGTGTTCGTGCTCCAACCGACCTGCCCGCCGGTGAACGACAACCTGATGGAGCTCCTGGTGATGATCGACGCGCTCAAGCGTGCGTCGGCCCGGCGGATCACCGCGGTGCTGCCCTACTACGGCTACGCCCGGCAGGACCGGAAGGTGCAGCCGCGGGTGCCCATCACCGCCAAGCTGGTGGCCGACCTCCTGGAGGCGGCCGGCGTGGACCGGGTGCTGGCCCTCGACCTCCACGCGGGGCAGATCCAGGGCTTCTTCAACATCCCGGTGGACCACCTGTTCGCCGCGCCCGTGATCATCGACTACCTGGGCAGGAAGGACCTGCGCGACGCGGTGATCGTGTCGCCCGACGCGGGGGGCGTCGAGCGCGCCCGGGCCATCGCCAAGCGCCTCAATGCCGGCCTGGCCATCATCGACAAGCGGCGGGAGGGCCCCAACCAGGCGATCGCCATGCACCTGATCGGCGACGTCCGGGGCCGCGACACCGTGGTGATCGACGACATGATCGATACCGCAGGCACCCTGGTGCAGGCGGTGGGGGCCCTCGAGCGCGAGGGCGCCCGCCGGATCCTGGCCTGCGGCGTCCACGCCGTGCTGTCCGGGCCCGCCATCGAGCGCATCCAGGCCTCGCCGCTGGAGGAGACGGTGGTCACCAACTCGATCCCGGTCCCGCCCGAGAAGCAGTTCGCCCGCCTCACCGTCCTGAGCGTGGCGCCGCTGCTGGGCGAGGCCATCCGTCGCATCCACGACGAGGAATCCGTGTCGACCCTGTTCGTGTAACCGCCTGAAGGGAGTCGTGCCATGCAGATGCAAGAGCTGACCATCAAGCGCCGCGAGGGGACCGGCAAGCAGGCCGCCCGGCGCCTGCGCCGGAACGGCGTCGTCCCCGCGGTGCTCTACGGCGGCGCGCGCTCGGAGCCCGTCGCCGTCGATCCCCGGGCCGTCCTGCGCATCCTCCACGGCCACGAGGGCTCCACCCAGCTCCTCACCCTCCGGTTCGAGGGCGAGGGCGGGGGCTCGCGGATGGCCATCATCCGCGACCTCCAGTTCGATCCGGTCACCGAGCGCCTCCTGCACGTCGACCTCCAGGAGGTCAGCGCCGACCGGGCCATCACCGTCAGCGTGGCGGTGCACCCGGTGGGCGAGGCGGCCGGGGTGAAGGAGCAGAAGGGCATCCTCTCCGTGGTGCTCCACGAGTTGCAGGTCTCGTGCCTCCCCGCCAGCATGCCGGAGCGCATCGACGCCGACGTCACCGCGCTCCGCATCGGCGACGTCCTCACCGTGGGCGACCTGCGGGTGCCCGAGGGTGTCCGCATCCTCAACGACCCCGGGCAGGCGGTGGTGACGGTGGTGCCGCCGATGGCCGAGGAGGTGGCCGCTCCGGCCGCGGCAGCCGCGGTGGCGGAGCCCGAGGTGCTCACCGAGCGGAAGCCCAAGGAAGAGGCGCCGGCGGCCGAGGAAGGCAAGAAGGCGAAGAAGTAGCGCGTGGCCCAGGCCGTGGTGGGGCTCGGCAATCCCGGCCCCGAGTACAGCGGCACCCGGCACAACGTGGGCCAGCGTGTCCTCGACCGCCTCGCCCACCGGCTGCGCCGGCCCTGGCGCCGCGAGGGCCAGGCCCTCGTGGCCCGGGGCCAGTGGCGCGGCGAGCCCCTCCTCCTCGTCAAGCCCCTCGCCTTCATGAACGTGAGCGGCCCGGCCGTCGCCCGGACGCTCCGCCGCCACGACCTGGGCCCTGCCGACCTGGTCCTGGTCTACGACGACATCGACCTGCCCCTCGGCCGCGTGCGAGTGCGGATGAAGGGCAGCCACGGCGGCCACAACGGCGTCCGCTCCGTGCTGGAGACCCTCGGGACGGACGAGGTGCGGCGGGTGAAGGTCGGCGTGGGACGCCCCGAGCGCAAGGACGAGGTGGTGGACCACGTCCTGGCGCCCTTCGCCCCGGAGGAGCTACCCGCGGTCGAGGCGGCGGTGGAGGCGGCGGCGGAGCGGGTGCTGGAGCTGGTCCAGCGCCGCTAGAAGAACAGCACCGTCACCACCGCGAACAGCGGCAGGAGCACGCAGCCGCTGTACAGCATGTAGCCGAAGAAGCTCGGCATCCTGATCCCCGCCTCCTCGGCGATGGACTTCACCATGAAGTTGGGCGCGTTGCCGATGTACGTGTTGGCGCCCATCGACACGGCCCCCACGCTGATCGCTGCCAGGATCGCGTGGGGCACCCCCACGATCTCGTCGGCCAGCCGGAGGCCCTGGCCCAGGGCGAGGAAGGTCAGGTAGGTCGGGGCGTTGTCGAGGAAGGACGACAGCACGCCGGTCGCCCAGAAGAACTGCCAGGGCTGGCGGACGCCCAGCTCGTGGCCGCGCAGGCGCAGCAGCTCGAGGGCGGGGATCATGGTGAGGAAGATGCCGAAGAAGAGCACGGCCACCTCCACGATGGGATAGGAGGTGAACCCGTTGGCCCTGCGGATCTCGCGGGGCGTGCGCCAGAGCGACAGCGCCGACAGCCCCACGATCGCGGCCTCGCGGACGGGCGCGCGGAGGAAGGCCACTGCGAGCACCACGCCCGCCAGCCAGAGCGCGTTGTCCCAGCCGGCGATCCGCAGGGGCTGCACCCGCGTGCGGTCCCTGCGGAGGGCGGCGAGGGGCTCGCGGACGTACTGGGTCGAGTCCCACACGAAGTAGGCGGCCAGGAGCACCGCCACCATGAGCAGCCACGGCAGCCACAGCCGGAACGTCCACGTGAAGGGCACGCCCTGCAGGTAGCCCAGGAACAGGGGCGGGTCGCCCAGCGGTGTCAGCATCCCGCCGATGTTGGAGACCAGGAAGATGAAGAAGATCACGGTGTGCCTGGTCCGCTTTCGCTCCCGGTTGGTCTGCAGCAGGGGCCGGATGAGGAGCATGGAGGCGCCCGTGGTCCCGACGAACGAGGCGAGCACGGCGCCCGTGGCCAGGAATCCCGTGTTGGTCAGGGGCGTCGCCACCAGGTCGCCCCGCATCAGGATCCCGCCCGAGATCACGTAGAGCCCGCCCAGGAGGACGATGAACGAGACATAGTCCTCGGCCATGTGCACGAGCGCTCCCGGCTCGCGCGCCAGGTAGTAGGCGAGGACGGGGACGCCCAGGCCGGCGGAGAGCAGGAGCTTGTTCCGGTTCGACTCCCACCAGTGGGGCACCCGGAGCGGGCAGAAGGCGATGGCCAGCAGCATCGCCGCGAAGGGCAGGACTGTGTAGACTGGAGGTGCCGCGTGCATGGTCGCTCCCGTTGCGACAGCGTCAAGGCCCCGTCAGTGTAGTGGCAAACGCTCCCGGCGCAACCCCGGCCGGCCGGGCGCCCGGGCGGCCCCGACACCGACCCGGCCCCGTTCGGGTAGCGGAGCGGGACGCCAGATGGTATATAGTTGTCGTTTACCCAAAGGGCGGTCCCTGCGGTTGCGGAGGGGGGAACAGAGTGACCAAGGTCATCGTCGAGCCCGACGAGTCCTTCGAGAGCGCGCTGAAGCGCTTCAAGAAGCAGTGCGAGAAGGCCGGGCTCCTGTCCGAGTTCAAGAAGCGCCAGCACTACGAGAAGCCCAGCGTCCGGCGGAAGCGCAAAGCGCTGGCGGCCCGCAAGAAGGCGAAGCGCCGGGAGCGGATGTCCGATTAGTCCCGGCAGCACTCCTGACTCAGGCGCCACACCCGGCGGTCGTGGATGGGAGCGCATGAGGCGAGGGATGGAGGCAGGCCGCATCGGGGGACGGGGCATCGAGTGGGAAGCTGTCCGCACTCTCCTGGCCCACCACACCCGCACCCCGATGGGGCGGGAGCGGGCGGAGGGCGCCGAGCCACACACCGACCCGGTGACGATCCGGACGGTACTCCAGGAGACCAGCCAGGCCCGCCGGGCGCTCGCCGAGGCGGGCGCTCCTCCTCTCGATTCCCTCCCTGATGTTCGTCCGGCCCTTCACCGCTGCCGCGTTCCCGGGAGCGTCCTCGACGGCACCGAACTGGTCCAGGTGGCCGTGCTCCTCGAGGGGGTGCCCCGCCTGGCGGCCTACGGCCGCGGGGTCCAGCCCGCGGCCCCGCGGATCGCCGACCTGACGGACGGCCTGCCCCGCCTGGGCGACCTGGCGACCCGAGAGGAAGTGATGGCCCGCTACGGCCGGCCGCTCCTGGTGCTGTACCGGCTGCCGGCCCGCCACCTGCCCACGGCCGATGCACCCTGGGGCGATGCCCGCTTTCAGCCGGCTCAACAGGT
>JBBIOF010000211.1:0-5186 GCA_037443505.1 Candidatus Rokuibacteriota bacterium | reverse complement strand
GCCGCCGGCCGCAGGCGTGACGCGGCCGCGGCGAAGGCGGCCCCCAGCAGCCCGGCCAGGGCGCTGAAGAACGCCAGGGCCTCGAAGCCCGACCACGCGATCAGCCAGCCCCCGAGGGCGCTGGCGGCCAGCCAGCCGGCGCTCATCGTGGTGGTGTTGAGCCCGAGCACGGCCCCGCGCACGCCGGCCGGCACTTCGGTGAGCGCCGCCATCAGGGACGGCCGGCCCACGGCGTTCGCTAGCGTGTAGCAGAAGCCGAGGGCGACGGAGGCGGCGACGCCCGGCTGCCACGAGAGCAGGGGCAGGGCGAGGAGGCCGGTGGCGACGGAGGACAGCGCGAAGGCCAGCGGGCGGTCGGGGACCCGGTCGGCCAGCGGCCCGCCCAGCAGGTTGCCGGCGAGGTTGCCGAGGGCGACCAGCGCCAGGGCCACCGCCAGGACGCCGTAGGGCACCGCGTAGGCGGTGACGAGGTAGGTGGCCAGGTAGACGGCGAGGACCACGAAGCACGCCCGCTCCATCGAGCCCGCGGCCAGGAGGGCCAGCAGGCGGGTGTCCAGCACCCGGCGGAGTGACGGCGGCGCGGCGCGGCCGTCGTGGTCGGCCGGGCGGCCCCGGGGAACGGCGAGGAGGAGCAGCAGCGCCACCGCCAGCATCGCCGCCCCCTGGAGCGCGATGGCGCCTCGCCAGCCGGTCCAGGCCGCGACGAGCGTCACCACCGGCACGGCGAGCACGAAGGAGAGCGACTGGCCCGTGATGACGCCGCCCAGCGCGCGTCCCCGCTGCGCCGGCGGCACGTGGTCGGAGACCGCGGCGAAGACGACGGCCGTGTGGGCGCCGCCACCCACCCCCGCGACGACCTGCGCCAGGACGGCCACGGTGTAGGACGGCGCCAGGGCCAGCAGCAGCCGCGAGCCGCCCAGTACCAGGAGGCCGGTGACCAGCACCGGCCGGCGCCCGAGCCGGTCCGAGGCGGCGCCGGCCACCAGCGAGGTGAGCCCCCAGGGGACGGCGCTCACCGCCACCAGGCTGCCCACGAGGACGAGGTCGGCCCGGAGGTCGCGGGCCATGACCAGCAGGAAGGGCGCGATGGCCGTCCCGCTGCCGGTGGCCAGGAAGACGCCGGTGGTGAGCGCGGCGAGGGCGAGCCGGGACACCTAGCGGGCAGCCACGCTAGCGCCGCGCGTGGTGGTCGAGGATGAAGCGGGCGATGCTGTGGCGCGGCGGCCCCTCGGGCAGCGCGCCGCAGGGGAACCAGCGGGCGTCCTCCAGCTCCTCGCCATCCACGACGACCTCGCCCCCCGCGTAGCGGGCAACGAAGCCGATCATGAGCTGGCTCGGGAAGGGCCAGTTCTGGCTGCCCACGTACTGGAGGTCGGTCACGTCCACGCCGACCTCCTCCAGCACCTCGCGGCGGGCGGCGCCCTCCAGGCACTCGCCGTTGTCCACGAAGCCCGCCACCAGGGAGTAGCGCCCCGGCGTCCACTCGCGCTTGCGCGCCAGCAGCACCCGGTCGCCGTCCCGCACCAGCACGATGACGGCGGGATGCAGGTGCGGGTAGTGCTCGTAGCGGCAGCGGGGGCACCGCTTGCCCCACTCCCCCGCGATGCGCTCGGTGGGCGCGCCGCACCGCGGGCAGTGACCGCTGGTGCCGGCCCACCAGAGCGCCTGGAGCGCCATGCCGCCCAGCGAGAGCAGGTCGTCCGGCAGGCGGGTCCCGCGCATGGGCACCAGGGTCTCGCAGTGATAGCCGGGCGGCAGGGACGTGGCGGGCGGCAGCGACGCCGCCCAGCACGGCGTGCCGTTCAGGGTGCCCAGCCAGAGCGGCTCCCCGAGCCGCCCGTCGAAGCCCTCGGGCACGTCCCCCGCCGGCAGCCGGAACCCCGCGTCCTCGCGCAGGACCACCAGGCCCTGGTCGCGGACGATGAGCCAGTGGCCGCCGGGCCGGGGTGGCGGGGCGCCGTGCTTGGCGGGGACGAAGGCCGCGCCCAGGCACTCGCGGTTGAAGGGCAGGTGGACGGCGAGCGTCATCGGACGCCCCACTTTACCGGGGGGCCGGGACGCCGGGCAACCGGCCGCGCGACCGGCGCGGTGGGTCAGCCCGGCCCGCCGGCGCGACGGGAGAGCGGGACGTAGAGGAGCAGGTAGGTCACCCGGTGGGGTCCGCCGGGGTCGCCGGAGATGCGCTTCGCCACCAGCAGCGGCAGGTGGGCCGTCCACCTGAAGTCGGCGAACGGATGGTTGCCGTTGAACCGGAGGGGCACGGTCACCCAGGCGTACCCGTCACCGAGCACCACCTGGTCGGTCACCCGCTCGTGCTCCTTCCTGACCTCCTCGAGGTTGTCCACGAGCCCCTGGCGGCCCAGCCGGTCGAGCAGCGCCTCCACGGTCAGGGCGTCGGGCCCCGCCGGCGAGAACCGGCCGGGGTCGGCGATGGCGTGGAGCCTCCAGAAGGAGTCGTTGGCGCCGGCGACGACGGCGGGGCCGTCCATGTCTTTGGGCAGGTACCGGTCGGGAAGGCTGCGGCGGCGCCATGCGAAGCGGACGGCTGCGCACGGGTAGTAGACGACCCAGCCCGCCATGATCTGGGCGAAGTCACCGCCCGCCGCCACCGGCGACCAGCGGGGCCGGCGCACCGGGGACGACTCCAGGCGCTGCAGCGCCAGGGCCAGCTCCGCCCGGAGCTTCCCACCGTGCGCGTCGACGACCGCCCGCAGGTCGTCGGGCACCGGACCGCCGGGGTCCAGGAGGGAGGCGGCGCACGCCAGGGCCTCGAGGTGCGGGACGTCCAGCGTGTCACAGCGCACGTGGGGCCAGCCGCGGAGGTCCGGCGGCAGGACGGCCCCGGGGTCGCCGCGGACGACCAGCAGCGTGCTGGGTCCGACCAGGCCCCGCTGCCCGAGGTCGCGGAGGGCAACGAGGCCCGCCGCGTCCACCAGCCCGATCACCACGTCGGCGTCCAGGATCCGCGCCGCCACGGCGGGCGTGACGGAGCCTGGAGCGGGCTCGCAGGCCGTGACCCAGTACCGGATGTCCGCCCCGCCCCGTGCGCGGACGGCGACTCTTCGCTCGATCAGGTGCCGGACCCGGAGGAAGTCCAGGATCGCGCGCCGCCGCCCCTCGCCCTCGCCGACGAGGGGCACGACCACCTCGACGTGCTTGAACACCTCCATCGCGTCCCCCCATGGGGCGGCCGCCGGGGACGGCCGTCCAAGCACGTCCGGTGCCAGCGGTGGAGCCACGCAGCGACGGGCGATTAGGGCGACGCGCCTCCTGCGCGGCCGTGGTGGTGGTGGTGGTGGTCGGCGCGGGCGGCCGGCGCCGGACCCGGCTTCGCGCCCGGCCGCGCGATCGGGTACACTCTGGCAAGCACGCTCGGGAAAGGACCTGCCATGAGAGAAGCGGTCGTCGTCGCCAGCTCCCGGACTCCCCTCGCCAAGTCCCATCGCGGCTCGTTCAACATGACCCGCCCCGACGAGCTGGCGGCGCACGTCATCCGCGACGTCCTGGGCAAAGTCCCGCAGCTCGACCGCGCCGAGGTCGAGGACGTGATCCTGGGCTGCGGGTACCCCGCCGGCCCCCAGGGCAGCAACGTCGCGCGCGTGGCGGCGCTCCGGGCAGGGCTGCCCGTGACCGTGCCCGGCACCACGGTGAACCGCTTCTGCTCCTCCGGGCTGCAGGCCATCGTCATGGCCGCCCACCAGATCATCAACGAGGGCGTGGAGGCCGCCATCGGCGGCGGCGTCGAGTCCATCACCATGATGCGCCGCGACCTGGACCCCAACCCCTGGGTGCAGGAGCACTACCCCGGGGTGTACATGGTGATGGGCGAGACGGCGGAGGTGGTGGCCAAGCGGTACGGGATCGGCCGGGAGGCCCAGGACGTCTACGCGCTCTCGAGCCAGCAGCGGACGGCCCGGGCCCAGCAGGAGGGCTTCTTCAAGGAGGAGCTGGCCCCGCTCCGGGTGCGGCGCGCCGTCCTGGACAAGAAGACCGGCGAGAAGATCGGCGAGGAGGACCACTACGCCGACCGCGACGAGTGCAACCGGCCCGACACGACGCTGGAGGGGCTGCTGGCGCTGCCCCCCGTGTTCGACCGGACCAGCGGCCGGGGCACCGTGACGGCCGGCAACTCCTCCCAGCTCTCCGACGGGGCCTCCGCCACCCTGCTCATGTCCATGGACCGGGCCCGCGCGCTGGGAGTGACCCCCAAGCTGATCTTCCGGGGCTGGGCCGTGGCCGGCTGCGAGCCCGACGAGATGGGGATCGGGCCCGTCTTCGCCGTGCCGAAGCTGCTCAAGCGCCACGGCCTGCGGGTCCAGGACATCGACCTCTGGGAGCTCAACGAGGCATTCGCCGTCCAGGTGGTGTACTGTCGAGATCGTCTGGGCATCGATCCCGACCGGCTCAACGTCAACGGCGGCTCGATCTCCATCGGCCACCCCTTCGGGATGACCGGGTCGCGCATGGTGGGGACGATCGCCAACGAGATGCTCCGGCGCCGGGCGCGCCTGGGCGTGGTGACCATGTGCATCGGCGGCGGCCAGGGCATGGCCGCCCTGTTCGAGGCGTGCCTCTGAACTAGGCCGGCACGCCCCGGGTAGCCGCTCACCGACCCTCCGAGGAGGCCGTGATGCTCCTGGCCCGGGTCGTCGGACAGCGCGCCCGCCGCGCCGCGGCGCTCGCGGAGCCCCCGCGCGGCCCTCCCCCACCCTGCCGGGTCGTGATTCCCGCTCGTCACCAGGCGACGGTCCAGGAACCGTCGACGATCCGACGCGATGGAGGGACGCCATGAACCAGACCGAGCGTGCCACGACCGAACTCGCCGAGGAAGACCTGGCGACACGGCTGCGCCGGATCCGCGACCGCCTGCCCGGCCAGCTCCTGCGGGAGCGGATCGAGCTGGCCGCCGCCTCCTACGGGCCCCTCTACACGCTCGCAGAGGTGCGCCAGAAGGTGAGCGAGAGCCTGCCCCGCCGTCTCGGATTCGTCCGGGGCGCGTCCATCGAGCCGATCGAGGACTACCGGGAGCAGATCCCGGAGTGGGCCCTCATCCGCTACGACGACGCCTACCGTACCGGCCTGTTCTCCCGGTTCTGGGTGGCGACACCGCGCTACTTCGAGCAGCGCCAGGTCGACCCGTGGATCCTGGGGGAGGTCGCGGGGACCCAGCTCTACGCGGTCGTCGC
>JBBIOF010000210.1:0-5204 GCA_037443505.1 Candidatus Rokuibacteriota bacterium | reverse complement strand
CGCCCCCGCCGCCGCCCCCGCCCGCCCGGGCGCCGGCACCGCCGGCGCAGCCCCCGGCACCGTAGGCGGGGCCGCCCCGCAGCTCACCAGGGCTCCCAGCGCACCAGCTCGTCCAGCGGCAGGCGGCGCCGCGCGACTCCCGCCGGCGGATCGGCGCGCCCGGGATCCACGTAGCCGAAGCCGATGACGCGGTTGACGTGGAGGCCGTCCGGGATTCCGAGGAGGCCGGCCAGCCCGGCCTCCGGCACGTGGGCCGGGCAGGACCCGATGCCGTCGTTCCAGGCGGCCACCATCATGTTCTGCGCGCAGCGGCCGGCGTCGAACTCGTGGCGCTCGACCTGGACGATGACCACGGCGGCGGCGGCCCTCGCCAGCCACCGGGCGAACGGGCTCAGCGCCGCCATGGCGGCCAGGCGGTCCCGGTCGCGCACCACGACCAGGCGGTTCGGCTCGCGGTTCTTGGAGCTGCCCGTCATGCGGGCGGCCTGGAGGATGCGGCGGAGCGCGTCCTCCGGGATGGGGCGGGGAAGGAACGCGCGCTGGTCGCGCTTGCGGATGACGGCGGTGTAGGCGTCCGTGGCGCCCGATGCTACCATCCCTCCTGCCATGAGCCTCGACGCCGACCGCACCCTCGCCTTCGCGCAGCACGCCTGGGACGAGCGTATCCTCCCGGCGCTCGCCGACTACATCCGCATCCCGGCCCGGTCTCCCATGTTCGACGCGGCCTGGCGCGAGCACGGCCACCTGGACCGCGCGGTGGCGCTGATCGAGGGCTGGTGCCGTGCGCGGCCCGTCGAGGGGCTCCGCGTGGAGGTGGTGCGGCTCGAGGGTCGCACGCCCGTGATCCTCGCCGAGGTCCCCGGCCGGTCGGACGAGACGGTCCTCCTCTACGGCCACTGCGACAAGCAGCCCGAGATGACGGGCTGGGCCGAGGGCCTGGGGCCGTGGACGCCGGTGCGGCGGGGCGACCGGCTCTACGGGCGCGGGGCCGCCGACGACGGCTACGCCGCCTTCGCCGCCTTCACGGCCATCGAGGCCCTCCAGGCCCAGGGCGTGCCGCACGCGCGCTGCGTGGTGCTCGTCGAGGCGTCCGAGGAGAGCGGCAGTCACGACCTGCCGGCCTACGTCGAGGCGCTGGCCGGCCGCCTGGGCACGCCGGGCCTGGTGGTGTGCCTGGACTCCGGCTGCGGCAACTACGAGCAGCTCTGGCTGACCACCTCCCTCCGCGGCATCGTCAACGGGACGCTCACGGTGGAGCTGCTGGCCGAGGGCGTGCACTCGGGCTCGAGCGGCATCGTGGCCTCCAGCTTCCGCGTGGCACGCCGGCTCCTGTCCCGGCTGGAGGACGAGTGCACCGGCCGGATCCTGCCGCCGGACCTCCACGTGCCGGTCCCACCCGAGCGGATGGAGCAGGCGCGCGCCGTGGCGGGGGTCCTGGGCCGGGAGGTCTGGGGCGAGCTCCCGCTCCTCCCCGGCGCACGCCCGGTGCACGAGGACCCCCTCGAGGCGCTGCTCGACTCCACCTGGCGGCCGGCGCTGTCCGTGATCGGGGCGGCCGGGCTGCCGGCCCTCGAGGAGGCCGGCAACGTGCTCCGCCCGCGCACGGCGCTGAAGCTCTCGCTGCGCCTGCCGCCGACGCTGGACGTGGAGCGCGCCGCCCGCCGCGTCAAGGAGATCCTGGAGGCCGACCCGCCGTACGGCGCGCGGGTGAGCTTCACGCCGGAGGCCGCGGGCGGCGGCTGGGACGCCCCGCCCCTCGCCGGCTGGCTGGCGACGTCCGTGGAGCGCGCCTCCATGGCCTACTTCGGCAAGCCGCCCGTGCTCAAGGGCCTGGGCGGGTCCATCCCCTTCATGAGCATGCTGGGCCGGCGCTTCCCGCGGGCCCAGTTCATGATCACGGGAGTGCTGGGCCCCGGGTCCAACGCCCACGGGCCCAACGAGTTCCTGCACGTGCCCACCGGCGTCCGGGTCACCGCGTGCGTGGCCCAGGTGCTGGCTGACCACCACCGGTCCCTGTCCGCCCGCTGACTGACGGACCGTGATGCCGGCGGACCGCAAGCCCCGCTGCGCGTGGGCCAGGACCGACCTCGACGTCCGCTACCACGACGAGGAGTGGGGCGTGCCGGTCCGCGACGACCGCCGCCTCTTCGAGATGCTGGTGCTGGAGGGGGCCCAGGCGGGGCTGAGCTGGTCCACCATCCTGCGCAAGCGCGAGGCGTACCGCCGGGCGTTCGCGGGCTTCGACCCCGCCCGGGTGGCCCGCTACACCGCCCGGGACGTGCGCCGGCTGCTGGCCGACCCGGGCATCGTCCGGAACCGGGCCAAGATCGAGGCCGCCGTGGCCAACGCGCGCGCCTTCCTCGCGGTGTGCGAGGAGCACGGCACGTTCGGGTCCTGGGTGTGGCGCTTCGTGGGCGGCGCGCCCGTGCGGAACGCGTGGCGCTCGCCGCGCGAGGTGCCGGCCGAGACGGAGCAGTCGCGGGCGATGAGCCGGGAGCTCAGGGCCCGGGGCTTCAGGTTCGTCGGGCCCACCATCTGCTACGCCTTCATGCAGGCCACGGGCATGGTCAACGACCACACGGTCGACTGCTTCCGGTGGCGGGAGGGGACATGACCTCGCGGCGGACCATCGAGCAGGAGTACGCGGAGGCGCGCCCGCGGTCGCGCGCCCTGCACGAGCGCGCGGCGCGCAGCATGCCGAGCGGCGTCGCCCACGACGGACGCGCCTTCTCGCCCTTCCCCTTCTACGTGGAGCGGGCGGAGGGCGCCCGCAAGTGGGACGTGGACGGCCACGAGTACCTGGACTGCTGGAGCGGGCACGGGGCCCTGGTGCTCGGCCACAACCACCCGGCGGTCGTGGCCGCCATCGTGGAGCAGGCCCGCAAGGGCCTGCACTACGGGGCCTGCCACGAGCTGGAGGTGCGGTGGGCGGAGCTGATCCGCGCCTGCGTGCCGGGCGCCGAGCGCGTCCGCTTCACCATGACCGGGACCGAGACCACGGCCCTGGCGGTGCGCGTGGCCCGCGCGTTCACCGGCCGCTCGAAGGTCGTGAAGCTCGAGGGGCACTTCCACGGGGTGCACGACGCACTGGCCGCCGCCGTGAAGGACCCCTTCGAGCTGCCCGTGTCGGCCGGCATCCCGGAGGGCACGCTGGCCTCCACGCTGGTGGCCCGCCACAACGACCTGGCGCACGTGCGCGAGCTGCTGGACCGGCACGAGGTCGCCGCGGTGATCCTGGAGCCGGCGGGCGCCCGCTCCATGGTGGCGCCCACCGACCCCGCCTTCCTCCGCGGGCTCAGGGACCTCACCCGGGAACGGGGCGTGGTCCTCGTCTTCGACGAGGTCGTCACGGGCTTCCGCATGGCGCCGGGAGGTGCCCAGGAATACTTCGGAGTGACCGCCGACCTCACGTGCCTCGCCAAGGCGGTGGCCGGGGGGCTGCCGGGCGCCGCGCTCACCGGCCGGGCCGAGCTCCTGGACACGATCGCCTTCACCGGCGACCCGAAGCGCGACCGGGTGCGCCGGGTGGCCGACCAGGGCACGCACAGCGCCGCGCCGCTGCTGGCGGCGGCCGGCGTGGCGGCCCTGGAGGTCCTCAGGACGGGCGAGGTGCAGCGCGAGCTGAACCGGCTGGGCGACCGGCTGCGGGCGGGGATGAACCAGGTGCTGAAGGACCGGGGAATCCGCGGCTGCGTGTACGGCGCCTCGTCGATCTTCCGCATCCACCTGGGCGCCGACGCCCGCGAGCTGGGGCTGGAGGACTTCACCATGGACGTCGCGCGGCTCGACCGGGGCATGGGGCCCCTGGGCGGCGCGCTGCACCTCGCCATGCTGGTCCACGGCGTGGACTACAACCGGGGCTCGGCCAACGGCTGGCTCAACGCGGCGATGACCGACCAGGACATCGACCGGATGGTGGAGGCCTTCGACCGCTCCCTCGTGCGGCTGCGCGAGGAGCGGCGCCTGCCCTGAGGCCGGAGCGGCCCCCGGGAGCCGCTGCTACGCGCCGCCGTCCAGCTTGCGGTGGTCCCAGGTGACCACGCGGGTCGGCCGGAACCTGAGCCCCACCCGCTTGGAGGCCTGCTTCTCCACCCGGGCGCGGGCCTCCGGCGTGACCGCCGTCCGGCCGTGGCGGGGCGCGTAGCGCTCGGCCAGCGCGAGGCCGATCTCCAGCACCGCCGCCGGGTCGCGCACGATCTCCACGTCGCACTCCATCATGGCACCCCGGAGCTCGTCGTAGCGGTCGCCGGCCTCCACCTGGAGCGTCGCCTGGGCACGGCGCTCCAGGTTCTTCACCTTCTGCGAGGCGCCGTAGGTCCAGGCGACCAGCTCGACGCCCCGCGGGACGTACCAGAGCGGCATCAGGTGGGGACGGCCGCCGGGTCCCAGGGTGGCGCAGGTGACCACGTACTCCTCGGCGAGGAAGCGCTCCAGCTCCTCGCGCGTCATCCGGATCTCGTCGCGGCGCGACGGCATCGCGTCCCCCGCCCTCAGCGGCGCCGGAGCTCGATGGGCTTGCCGTGCGGCGTCTCGCGGGCCGCGCGGTCCCACTCGGCCCTGCGCGCGGCCAGCTCGTCCGCCAGCACCAGCCCCGTGTCGGTCGCCAGTCTCTCCAGCGCCGCCAGCCAGTGGTGGTAGTAGCGGCTGCCGTCGTCGGGCTCGCCGCGGTCCCGTGCGGCGGCGATCTCGGCCGCCAGGCGCTCCGTCCACTCCCGCCAGGTGAAGAGCCCCCGCTCGTGGAGCAGGACCGCCAGGGCGAACGCCTGCGCCTCCCAGGGCTCGCGAAAGACGGGCCCCTCCGCGTCGCGCGGGATCCCGGGCGGGCCGGAGACGTCGGGCGTCATGCGGGGTCGAGGTAGTCGTCCCACAGGTCGACGTGGACGAAGTCGCGGGGCGAGGCCTCCGGTCCCCAGAGCTCCCGCGCGGCGAAGCGCACGCTGTACACGTGCTGGGGCTTCCGGCCCTGCCCCGCCGCGTGCGTGTCCGGGAAGAGGAAGACGCCGTGGTCCAGGTGGACCAGCCCGCGCCGGCCGCGGACGTAGCGCGGCAGGCGCGTGTGGCCCAGGGGGTTGATGTTGCGCGCGACGACCCGGTCGCCGGGCCGGAACCGGGGCGGCACGTCGTCCGGCATCCGGGCGGGACCGCCCTTGAGGAGCACGCGGCCCACGTCGACGATGTTGAGCGTCCGGGTGCCCGGCGGTACG
>JBBIOF010000209.1:0-5205 GCA_037443505.1 Candidatus Rokuibacteriota bacterium | reverse complement strand
CGGGATTTCGACACAGGGCGCGATGTCACACCCGAAATGGTGGAGAGGATGCTGGAGGCGGCCATCCGCTCCGCCGAGGAGATGCACGCCGTGTCGGTGGCGGACGTGGACGGCCTGCCCTCGCTGGGCCGCCCGGCGGCGGCCGCCTGATGGGACGAGCGCCCACCGTGACGGCCACCGCTTCCAGGCGGCTGCTCGTGATCGGCGTCGACGCCGCCGACCCGGCGCTCGTGGAGCGCTGGGTCCGGGAGGGCGACCTGCCCGCGCTCGGCCTCCTCGGGCGCGCGGCCGCCCGGGTCGACCTCCGCCACCGGGGCGACATCCCCAGCGCGGCCATCTGGCCCACGCTCGCCACGGGAGCGCACCCGGGCCGGCACGGGCTCCACCACACCATCCGGCTGGTCCCCGGCACCTGGACCATGCGCGGGATCGAGCCCGAGGAGAGCCCGGAGCCTCCGGTGTGGTGGCGCCTGGACCGCGCGGGCGTCCGGTCCATCGTGGTGGACGTCCCGCTCTGCCCGTCCCGCACCGACATGGGCGGCATCCAGGTCGTGGACTGGGGCAGCTACGAGCACCCGCGCCCAGCCCACTCCATCCCCGCGGACGTGCTGCCGGGCCTGGTCCGGCAGGCCGGCGCCTACCCGCGCGAGGAGGACCCGAGCCGCGAGGTGCCGGTGAGCGCTTCGGCCCTGACGCGGGTGCGCGACGTCCTCGTCCGCGGCGCGGCCGCCAAGGGCGCGGCCCTCCGGTACCTGATGGAGCGCGAGCCCTGGGACTTTCTCTTCGCCGTCTTCGGGGAGCCGCACGCCGCCGGGCACTGCCTCTGGCCGTCGGGCGGGAGGGTCGGCGGGTGGGGTCCGCTGCGCGACGTCTACCGCGCCGTGGACGCCGAGGTGGGGCGGCTCATCGACCTGGTGGACCCGGCCACGACGACGGTCGTGGTCCTCTCCGGCCAGGGCATGGCGGACAACGTCAGCGGCGCGCACCTGCTGGAGCCCGTCCTGGCGAGGCTCGGCCTGCTGGCGACCGGCGGGGGCGGGCTCCTGCGCCGGCTCCGCTCGCGGTGCCCCCTGGCGCTCCGGCGGACGGTCTCGCGGTACCTGCCCCAGGCGGTCCGCACCTCGGTGAGCGGCTACTGGGCCATCGGCAACCTGGACCGCGCACGGACGCGCGCCTTCGCCCTGCCGACCGACCAGCTGGGCTTCGTCCGGGTGAACCTGGCCGGCCGCGAGCCGGGAGGCATCGTCGCCCCGGGACGCGAGCACGCGGCGGTCTGCGAGGAGGTGGCCGGCGCGCTTTCCCGGCTGGTGGACGTGCGGACGGGCGAGCCGGTCGTGGACCGGATCTTCCGCGCCGACCTCGCGTTCCCCGGCCCCGAGTCCTACCGGCTGCCGGACCTGCTCGTGAGCTGGCGGACGGCGCGGCCCATCGACGCCGTGTGGTCGCCGGAGGTGGGCACCATCGCCGGCACGAGCCCCGACCCGCGGACCGGGAACCACCGGCCCGAGGGCTTCGCGCTCCTGTACGGCGCCGGGGTGCCGGCGGGCCGCCGCGTCGCCGGGCACGTCCTCGACCTGGCACCCACCGTCCTCGACTGGTTCGGGATCGAGGCGCCGGCCTGGATGGAGGGGGCCTCGTGGCTCCGCGACGCCGTGCCCGGGGAGACCGGTGCGCCGCGGGCGGAGGCGAGCCGGTGACGACCGTCGCGGGCGGTGCCCGCCGGTCCCCGCGGGTGCTGCTCATCGGGCTCGACGCCGCCGACGCAAGGCTCGTCGAGCGCTGGTGCGGGGAGGGACACCTCCCGGTGCTCCGGGCGCTCCGCGAGGCGGGGACGTGGGGCCGCCTGGGGACCACCGCCGAGGACCTGCACGTCTCCGGCTGGCCGTCCTTCTACACGGGGACGCCGCCCGACGAGCACGGGCTCTACCACGCGTACGTGATGACGCCCGGCGAGCAGCTCCCGCACCGCCCCCGTCCCGACCGGTCGCCGCAGCCGTTCTTCTGGAAGCTGCTGAGCGACGCTGGCCGTCGCTGCGTCGTCGTGGACGCCTTCATGACCTGCCCGGTGGCGGGGCTCCGCGGCACCCAGGTCCTCGAGTACGGGACCTGGACCTGGTTCTGGGAGCCGGTGACCGCACCGCCCGAGCTCAGGGACGAGATCCTCGCCCGCTTCGGGCCGTACCCGGCCGAGGACCACAGCCGGGTGCTGGGCCCGCCCGACTGCCGGGGCTTCCGCGACCGGCTCGTGGCGGGCGCCGCGAAGAAGGCCGAGGTCGTCCGGTGGCTCATGCAGCGCGAGCCCTGGGACCTCTTCTTCGTGATGTTCGGCGAGACCCACCCGGCCGGCCACTACTTCTGGCACCTCGGGGATCCGGCGCACCCCGCCCACCCGGCGGGGGGGGCCGGCGCCCTGGGCACCGCGCTCCGGGACGTCTACGCCGCGGTCGACCGGGCCATCGGCGAGGTCCTGGCGGGGGCCGACGAGCGGACCACCGTCCTCGTGGTCTCCACCGACGGCATGGGCCCGAACTGGAGCGGCTCGCACATCCTGGAGGAGGTCCTGGTCCAGCTCGGCCTGCTGGCCACGGCGGGCACCGCGGGGACGGCGCGCGAGTCCACGGGAGACCCGGTCAAGCGCCTCCGGGACCTCGTGCCCCGGCGGCTCCGCCTGGCCGTGTCCCGGCACCTGCTGCCCCACCACGTGAAGGAGCGCCTCGCCCTCCGCTGGATGACGGCCGACATCGTGTGGTCCCGCACCCGCGCCTTCGTCATCGGCAACGCGAACGAGGGCTACGTGCGCGTCAACCTCCGGGGCCGGGAGCCCGAGGGGACCGTGGCCCCCGGCGCGGAATACGAGGAGCTGTGCGACTCGCTGGCGGCCGCGCTGCGCGACCTGGTGAACCCCCGCAACGGCCGGCCGGCCGCCCGCGCCGTGTGGCGGACCGACCACCGCTACCGGGGCCCGTGCCGCGACCGGCTGCCCGACGTCGTGGTGGCCTGGGACCCCGACGCCGCCGTCACGACGGAGCTCTTCGGGCGCGCGTGCGGTCTGGTGAAGGTCCCGCGGCCCGCGTGGGAGGTGGTCCCCTACTACACGGGCAACCACGAGCCCGGCGCCTTCCTCGCGGCGCGCGGTCCGGGGATCGCGCGCGGCGCCGCGCTCGACGGCGCTCACGTCCTGGACCTGGCGCCCACGGTGCTGGCGCGCTTCGCCCTGGACCCCACGCCCGCGATGGCGGGCCGGGTGCGCCCGGAACTCCTGGGGGAGGACTGAGCCCGTGTGCGGGATCGCCGGCCTCGTGTGCCTCACCGGCGCCTGCCGGGGCGACGACCACCAGCGGATCGTGAGCGGGATGTGCGACCTGCAGGTCCACCGGGGTCCCGACGACCGCGGGGTGACGCCGCTCGGCCGCGCGTGCCTGGGGGCCACGCGCCTCAGCATCATCGACCTCACGCCCGCGGGCCACATGCCGATGGCGACCGACGACCGGCGGTGGTGGATCGCCTACAACGGCGAGACCTACAACTTCCCCGCGCTCCGGGAGGAGCTGGCGCGCCGCGGCCACGCGTTCCGGTCCCGGACGGACACCGAGGTCGTCCTCCGCGCCTTCGCCGAGTGGGGCGAGTCGTGCCTGCCGCGCCTGGTGGGCATGTTCGCCCTGGCGGCCTGGGACCGGCACACCGAGACGCTGATCCTGGCCCGCGACCGCTTCGGCAAGAAGCCGCTCTACCACGCCGTGCTCGACGGACACCTGCTCTTCGCCTCCGAGATGAAGGCCCTGGCGCCCCTGCTCCCCGTGCCCCGGGTGGACGCCCGGCGGCTGGCCGAGTGGTCGCTCTACCGGACGGCGGACTGCGGCGGGCCGGAGACGCTGCTGGAGGGGATCTCGGCGCTCCAGCCCGGCCACCTGCTGCGCGTGGCGCGCGGCCGGCTCGAGGCGCCTCGCCGGTACTACGCCGTGGAGAGCCACGTGGACGCCGCGCAGTGGCAGCGCCTGGGCCGTGCCCCGGCCGGGGCCGTCCGGGACGAGGTCGAGTCGCTGCTGGCGCAGAGCGTGCGCGACCGGCTGGTCAGCGACGTGCCGCTGGGCACGCTCTGCAGCGGCGGGCTCGACTCGGGCCTGGTCACCGCGCTCTGTGCCAGGCACCGGCCCGGCGTCACCGCCTTCAACGTCTCCATCCACGGCTACCCCGACCTGGACGAGTGCCGCCACGCCCGCGCCGTCGCCCGCGCGCTGGGCGTGGACCTGCGCGTGTACCCGCTCACCGCCGAGGCCTACCGGGGGAGCCTGGTGAGGGCCGTGTACCACAGCGACGCCCCCCTCACGCACCCGAACTCGGTGGCGCTCCTGCTCGTCTCGGAGTTCGCCCGGAGCCACGGCGTGACCATCCTGATGTCCGGGGAGGGCGCGGACGAGCTGTTCGGAGGCTACCCGCAGCGGTACCGGCGCGCCCGCCACCTCCGCCGGCTCCGCGACCTCCTGGCGCGAGCCCCCGCGCGCCTCCGCAAGGCCCTGGAGCTGGCCGGCTGCGCCGTCATGGGGCTGCCCGTCACGCGCTTCGCGGAGTACGAGGGGCTCCTCGCCCACGCGGTCGGGCTCCTCGACGGCTACGCCCGTGAGGGGCTGCACCGGCGCTGCGCCGACGCGTACGAGTTCGTGCCGGACGAGGTCGAGCGCGGGGTCCTGGCGGCGATGCTGGCCGACCTGTCCGTCTTCCTCCCCCCGCTCCTGCGGCGGCTCGACCGGATGAGCATGGCCGCGTCCGTCGAGTGCCGCACGCCGTTCCTGGACCACCGGCTGGCCGAGGTGGCGATCAACCTCCCGCTGGACCACAGGCTGCGGGGCGGCGTCGACAAGTGGGTGCTGAAGGCCATCGCCGAGCGCCACCTGCCCCGCAGCCTGGTGCACAGGCGGAAGGTCGGCTTCCCGCTTCCCCTGGCCGACTACGTGGGGCCGCTCGCCCGCCCCGAGTTCTTCCGGGGCGGTTTCTGCGAGGACGGGCTCCGGCTGGACCGGCGCGCGCTCCTGGAGCGCGTGGCGGGCTGGCGGGACGGCGTCCACGGCTTCTTCAGCCTCCTCACCCTCGAGATCTGGGGACGGCTGTTCGTCGCCCGGCAGCACTCCGACGAGGTGAACGAGGCCCTGCTGGCCCGCGCGCGGGCGGCCCGCCCGCACGCCGTCGGCGCCCCCGCGGGGGCGGGCG
>JBBIOF010000208.1:0-5209 GCA_037443505.1 Candidatus Rokuibacteriota bacterium | reverse complement strand
CCCCCGGCCGATCCGGAGTTCCGCCGCGAGCTGGCCGCCATCGCCAAGCGTGAGGGGCGCCGGGCGCTCCACGAGCGGCTGGCCCGGGAGGCGCCCGAGGTGGCCCGCCGCCTGCATCCCAACGACCACGTGCGCGTGGTGCGGGCGCTGGAGCGGGCCCGGGCGGGTGCACTGGGCCGCGACCAGGTCCAGTGGCGGCAGGGGGGCGGCGAGTACCGGGTCCTCTACGTCGGCCTCACCATGGACCGGCGGGCCCTGGCCCGGCGGCTCAGGGAGCGCGCCGCCGCCATGGTGCGGGGCGGGCTCCTGGAGGAGGTCCGGCGCCTGCTCGCCCGCGGCTACGATCCGTCGCTGCCCGCCATGCACGGCCTGGGCTACCGGGAGTTCGTGCAGGTGGCCCGCGGCGCCCTGGACCCGGGCGAGGCACTGCGCCGCATGCAGCGCGACACCGTGCGCTACGCGCGGCGCCAGTGGACGTGGTTCGCGCGGGAGCCGGAGATCCAGTGGCTCGACCTGGAGCTGGCCGGCGGCGCCGAGGGTGCGGCGGCGCTGATCGAGCAGCGCCTCCGGGCGGAGAGTCTCGTCGGTTGAAGAACGGGCGCCCCCCGGGGGTGGACACGCGGCGTGCGGGGCCCGAGCGCGCGATCATCGCGGCGCTCCGGCTGCCGGCCCACCGGCGGTGGGAGGTGGAGGAGTCGCTGGAGGAGCTGGCGGGGCTCGCGGCAGCGGCGGGCGCCGCCGTGGTCCACCGCGTCGTCCAGGAGCGCGAGGCGGCCACGCCCGCCCTCCACTTCGGCCGAGGCAAGGTGGAGGAGATCGCGGCCGTCGCGCGCGAGACGGGGGCCAACCTCCTCATCTGCGACGACCCGCTCACCCCGGTCCAGGAGCGCAACCTCTCGCGCGCCCTCGGCATCAAGGTCATCGACCGGACCGCGCTGATCCTCGACATCTTCGCCCAGCGGGCCCGCACCAGCGAGGGCAAGCTGCAGGTGGAGCTGGCCCAGCTCACCTACCTGCTGCCGCGCCTGGTGGGGCAGTGGACCCACCTGGAGCGGCCGGGCGGCGGCATCGGCACCCGGGGCCCCGGCGAGACGCAGCTCGAGTCCGACCGCCGGGTGATCCGGCGGCGCGTGATGCAGATCCGCCGCGAGCTGGAGCAGGTCCGGGTGCACCGGCGCGTGCAGCGCGAGGGGCGCCGGCGGACGGGCCTTCCGGTGGTCGCCCTGGTCGGGTACACCAACGCCGGCAAGACCACGCTGCTCAACCGGCTGACCGGAGCGCGGCTGCTGGCCGCCGACCAGCTCTTCGTCACCCTCGACCCGGCCGCCCGGCTGGCCAACGGCGGCGCCCGGCAGCCCTTCATCCTCACCGACACGGTGGGCTTCATCCGCAAGCTGCCCCACGAGCTGGTGGCGGCGTTCCGCGCCACCCTCGAGGAGCTGACCGCCGCGGACCTGCTCCTGCACGTCGTGGACGCGAGTCACCCGGCCCTGGACGAGCACGTGGCGGCCGTGGAGCGCACGCTGGACGAGCTGGGCGCCGGCGACCGGCCGGTGATCCTGGTGCTGAACAAGATCGACCGGATCGCGCACCCGCGGGCGCTCGAGGCGCTGGTGGAGTCGCGGGGCGGGGTGCCGGTGTCGGCGGCGACCGGCCAGGGGCTGGAGGGGCTGCGCGCGGCCATCGCGGCCGCCCTGGCCCGGCTGGCGGGCGTGCTCAAGCTGCGCATCCCGCACGGCGACGGGGGAGCCCTGGCGCTCTGCTACCAGCGGGGGCGGGTCCTGTCCCGCTCGGACGAGGCGGACCACGTCGAGCTGGAGGTCGAGCTGCCGGCGGCGGTGCAGGGGGCGGTGGCCGCGTACCGGGTCGGCTGAGCGGCGGGGGCCGGCGCCGGCCGGGGTGATACACTTGGGCGTCTCTATGGGCCTCGCCAACTGGCTGACCGTCCTGCGAATCCTCCTCATCCCCGTCTTCGTGACGCTGCTCGTCTACCGGCGGCCGGGCTGGGCGCTGGCCGTGTTCGTCCTGGCCGCGGTCACCGACCTGCTGGACGGCTACGTCGCGCGCCGCCGGGGCAAGGCGAGCCGCCTCGGGGCGTTCCTCGACCCGATGGCCGACAAGCTCCTGCTCACGGCCTCCTTCGTGACGCTCACGTACCTGCGCGCGCTGCCCTTCTGGATCACCGTGGTGGTGCTGAGCCGCGACCTGCTCCTGGTGATGGGGGCGCTCCTGGTGCACATCCTGGGCGTCCGCCTCACGCCGCGGCCCACGCGGGCGGGCAAGGCCGCCACCTTCTTCCAGATCCTCACCGTGCTCACCGGGCTGGGCGCCCGCTACTTCAGGCTCGCCCTGGCGCCCCAGGTGGTCATGTGGCTCGCCGCCGTCTTCACGGTGGTCTCCGGGCTCCAGTACATCGTCCAGGGCATGCGCTTCCTCAACGCGGCCAACGCGCCCGAGCGGGAGGAGGATGAGAGCCGCCTGCTCCGGTGAGACGGCCGAGGGCGTGGTCGTCGCCGGCGTCCGGCGGCGCTCCCCGGCCGAGGCGGCGGGCCTGAGGCCCGGCGACCGGATCCTCGCCATCAACGGCCGGCCCCTGCGGGACGCCATCGACTTCCAGTTTCACGCGGCCGACGGCCGCCTCCGGCTGGCCGTGGAGCGCGACGGCGTCCGTCACTCCATCGCCGTGAGCCGCGACGGCGTCGATCTCGGCGTGGAGCTGGTGCCGCCGCGGCCGCGGGACATCGCCACCTGCGCCAACAAGTGCGTGTTCTGCTTCATCCACCAGCTCCCCCGGGGCCTGCGCCGGAGCCTGTACGTCAAGGACGACGACTTCCGCCTGTCGTTCCTGCACGGCAACTACATCACCCTGACCGACCTCGACGAGGCGGCCCTCCGGCGCATCGAGGAGCAGCGCCTGTCGCCCCTCTACGTCTCCGTCCACGCCACCGATCCCCAGCTGCGCCACGCGCTGCTGGGCCGCCCCCGGGTGTCCGCCGACGTCCTGCCGAGGATGGAGCGGCTGGCCCGGGCCGGCATCCGCATGCACGCCCAGGTCGTCCTCTGCCCGGACCTCAACGACGGGCCCCACCTGGAGCGGACCGTGCGCGACCTGGCCCCGCTGCACCCCCGCGTGGCCACCGTGGCCGTGGTGCCGGTGGGGCTCACCCGCCACCGCGAGCGGCTGCCCGCGCTGCGCACGCTGACTCCGCCGGAGGCCGCGGCCCTGGTGGACGTGGTGGAGCGCTGGCAGGCCCGCTTCCTCGAGCGTCTCGGCAGCCGCTTCGTGTTCCTCGCCGACGAGGTGTACATCCAGGCGGGCCGGCCGCTGCCGCCGGCCGAGGCGTACGAGGGCTTCCCGGTGGCCGAGGACGGCATCGGCCTCGTGCGGCGGTTCGAGGACGACTTCGAGCGGGCCCGGCGGCACTGGCGCCCGCCCGTACGGCCGCGCGCGGTCACCGTGGTCACGGGCACCATGTACGCGCCGCGCCTGGCGGCACTGCTAAGCGGCCTCCAGGGCGACGTCCTCCGGGCGCGGGTCGCCGCCGTCCCCAACGAGCTGTTCGGCGGCAACGTCGGCGTGGCGGGCCTCCTCTCCGGCGGCGACATCCAGCGCCACCTGGCTGGCCGCGAGGACCTCGGCGAGGCGGTGCTGGTCCCGGCGGTGTGCGTGCGCGACGGCGACGGCGTCTTCCTGGACGACCTCACCCCCGGGGACCTGGCCCGCGACCTCGGCGTCCCCGTGCGCCTCGTGGAGCCGGAGGCGCCCGCGCTGCTCCGGGAGCTCCGGCGGGCGTGAGGGCGGCCGACCGCGGCCCCGGGCCCGGAGGGGGCGTGGCCCGGCCGGTCATCGCCCTGGTCGGCCGGCCCAACGTCGGCAAGTCGTCCCTCTTCAACCGCCTGGTCGGCCGGCGCCGCGCCATCGTGCGCGACGTGCCGGGCGTCACCCGCGACCGCCTCTACGGGCGCCTGGAGTTCGAGCGCTGGCAGGCGACCGTGGTGGACACGGGCGGGTTCGATCCGTCGTCCGCCGAGCCGCTCGTGGAGGGCGTGCGCCGCCAGGTGCTGGCGGCCGTGGAGGAGGCCGACCTGGTGCTCTTCGTCGTGGACGCCCGCGAGGGCGTGACCCCGCTCGACCTCGAGATCGCGCGCGCCCTCCGGCGGTCGCGGAGGCCCGTCGTGCTGGTGGCCAACAAGGTGGAGGGACCGGGCCAGGAGGCCGCGGTGGCCGAGCTGCACCGCCTGGGCTTCGGTGACCCGCTGCCGGTGTCCGCCGAGCACGGACGGGGCGTGGCGGAGATGCTCGAGCAGGTCCGCGCCCGCACGCCGGGGCCCGCGGCGCCGGCGGCGGCCGGGGCCGAGCCGGTGCGCATCGCGATCATCGGACGCCCCAACGTGGGCAAGTCGTCCCTGGTCAACGCCATGGTGGGCGCCGAGCGCGTGCTGGTCCACTCCGAGCCCGGGACGACCCGGGACGCCGTGGACACCTCGCTGGTGTACCGCGGCCGTCCCTACGTGCTGGTGGACACCGCGGGCATCCGCCGCAAGGGGCGCGTGACCGAGGCGCTGGAGAAGCTGGCGGTCGTCATGGCCCTCAAGAGCCTGGAGCGGAGCCGCGTGGCCCTGATCGTGCTCGACGCCTCGGAGGGCCTCACCGCCCAGGACGCCCACATCGCGGGCTACGCGCACGAGGCGGGCCGCGCCTCGGTGATCGTGGTCAACAAGTGGGACCTGGTGCCGCCGGGGATGGTGCGGAAGGCGGAAGTGGTGGAGCAGATCCGCGAGCGCCTCGCCTTCCTGGACTACGCGCCCGTCTGCTTCACGTCGGCCGTCCGCGGCGAGGGAATCGAGGCCCTGTTCGACGCCATCGACGACGTGGCGGCGGCGGCCCGGCGGCAGGTGCCGCCGGGAGAGGTGACGAAGGTGCTCCAGGAGGCGCTGGCCCGGCGCCCCGTGTCGATCGGCGGCGTGCCGCTCACCATCCAGTCGGCCTCGCAGGTGAGCGTGGAGCCGCCGACGTTCGCCGTGCGGGTCAACCGGCCGGGCGAAGTCCACTTCTCCTACGTCCGCTACCTGACGCGTTCCCTGCGGCAGGCGTTCGGGTTCAGCGGGTCTCCCATCCGGCTGTCCTTCCGCAGGGCGGTGGGCCCGCGGCCCCGCAGGGCGCGCCGATGAGGCGCCGCCCGGGAGCACGCGACGCGGCCATCGCGCT
>JBBIOF010000207.1:0-5211 GCA_037443505.1 Candidatus Rokuibacteriota bacterium | reverse complement strand
CCCCGGCGGCCCAGGTCCAGCCCCGCCTCGAGGCCGCGCAGGTTGGACTCCACCTGGATGCCCCTGCGCTCGATGGCCGCGCGGTACGACTCCGGCCGGATGGGCAGCGCCCCGCTGGCGGCCAGCGCGCCCAGCAGCACCGCGTTCACCTCCGTGCCGTGCTCGCGGGCGGCGGCCAGGGCGTCGAACGCGATCAGCTCCCGCGAGAACGCCCGCGCGGCGGCCTGCAGGTCCTCCACCGGGTAGGTGCCGCGCCCGGTGGGCGTCTTCTCGTGGATGGAGTAGAGGCGGTGGGTGCTGGCGACGATGGTGGTGCGCTCGGGCGACGGGAACCCCTGCTCGACCGCCCGTCCCACCTCCAGGAACTCCGGAGCCAGCAGGACGTCCAGCGCGCCCGGGACGGGATAGAGGGAGAATACCGGCTCGTCCCCGGCCGGTCCCGCCAGGACCTCGACGTAGTAGGTCGTGGAGCCCGTGCGCTGGGCGACGCCGGGGATGGAGGTGCCGTGGGCCAGGTGTCCCTCCACGTGCGCGGCCTCCACGATCCAGTCGGCCAGCACGCCGCCGCCCTGCCCGCCCACGGCGGGGATCAGGACGGACACGAGCCGCGGGTCGCTCACGCGACGGCCAGGCGGCCGATGACCGCCCGGCGGAGGCGCCCGAGCAGGCGCCGCCACCAGCCCGGGTTCCGGATGACGCGGACCTCGTAGAACGAGGGACAGAGGACCGCCGCGTGGGCCACCTCGCCGCACACGCCGCAGCCCACGCAGGTGTCGTCCACCACGGTGATGGGGTCCTCGCGCAGTGGGTCGGGGCTCTCGGCCAGCGTCAGCGAGGGGCAGCCGTTCAGGCGCATGCACGAGTGGTCCCCGGTGCAGACGTCGGGATCCACGCCGAAGCGGGCCTGGACCACGGACCGGCCGGCGGCCAGGCGCTGCCGCCGGAGCGGCCGTTCGCGCCGCTGGCGCTCCAGCTGGCACTCGCCCCGCGCGATGACCACCTTGAGCCCCTCGTAGCGGCTGGTGAGCGCCTCCCGGAGCGCGGCGAGCACCTGCGGGATCCGGTACGAGTCCACCGTCCGGATCCACCGCACGCCCACGCCGCGCAGCGCCTCGGGGATGGTCATGCCGGTGGGCTCTCGCCGGGCGTTCGTCCCCGTGGAAGGGTTGTGGTGCTGGCCGGTGGCCGACGTGTAGAAGTTGTCGAGGATGACCAGGACCGAGTCCTGGCGGTTGAAGACCGCGCTGGCGACGCCGTTGTTCAGGCCGTTGTGCCAGAAGCCCCCGTCGCCCATCACGGAGACGACCCGCTTGCCGAACATTGGCGCCACCGCGCCCGCGGACGCCAGGCCCAGCCCGTAGCCCATGACCGAGTTGCCCACGTGGAAGGGCGGCTGGGTCGAGAAGGTGTGGCAGCCGATGTCGGCGGCCACGTGGGTGTCGCCGATCGCGGGCTCGCGCGACCGGAGGAGCGCGAGCGCGCTGAAGAGCGGGCGCTCGGGGCAGCCGGTGCAGAAGGTCGGTGGCCGCCGGGTGACGGGGCGCGGCAGGACGGTGCGGACCCGGTCCTGGTGGGCCAGGAGCGCCTGGTAACGCTCCTCCACGAGCGAGACGCTCACCGAGGTCGGCTCGCCCGCCGTCAGGAAGCGCCGCAGCCCGCCCAGCACCAGCTGGGGCACGTACTCGCCGTGGGGCGACAGCAGGTCCTTGCCGTGGATCTCCACGCCGAGCCGGGCCTCGTGGGCGAGCGCCTTCAGCTCCTGCTCCAGGTAGTTGGGCATCCCCTCCTCGACGACCAGCACCTGTCGCTTGCCGCGCAGGAAGGCCAGGAGCTCCTCGGGGACCGTGGGGTGCAGGATGTTCAGCACCAGGAGGGGGAGGGCCGAGCGGCCGGAGAGGTCGGCCAGCCCCAGCGCGTGCAGCGCACGCACCGTCGTGTTCCAGAGCCCTCCCTGCATGACGATGCCCAGGTGGGCCTCCTCGCCGGGGCGGTGCTCGTTCAGCCGCCGCTCGGCGATGTAGCGGCGGGCCGCCGGCAGCCGCTCCGTGAATTTCCGGGCCTCCATGACGTAGGTGAACGGCGGCAGGTTGATCCGCTCCAGGCTGAACGACGGCCGGCCCAGGGGCGAGAGCAGGCTGACGCGGGGGCGGACGTTGTCCTTGCAGACGAGCTGCCCCCGCATGTGGCAGGCCCGGATCCGGATCGAGAAGAGCACGGGCTCGCCGCACGCCTCGCTGAGCCCGAAGCCCTCCTCCACGAACCGCGCGAAGGACGGCAGGCTGTTCCTCGGGTCGATCAGGGGCAGGCTCGACTTGAGCGCCGCGGAGTGCGTGCGCTCCTGGAGGATGCTGGCCCCCTCGCCGTAGTCCTCCCCGATTACGACCAGGGCCCCGCCCACGACGCCGGCCGAGGCCACGTGGGACAGCGCGTCGGAGGCCACGTTGGTGCCCACCACCGACTTCCAGGTGACCGCCCCGCGCACCGGGTAGTTGACGGAGGCCCCCAGCAGGGCCGCGGCCGCCGCCTCGCTGCCCGACTGCTCGAAGTAGATCCCCATGGGGCGGAGGAGCGGCTCGTTGGCGTCGGCCAGGACGTCGAGGAGGTGGGAGATCGGGGCGCCGGGGTAACCGCCCACGTAGCTCACGCCCGACTGGAGCAGCGCCTTGGTGATGGCGAGGATGCCCTCACCGCGGAGGACCTGGCCCGCGCCGTACGCGAGCTGCCTGACGTCCTCGGCGAAGGTGCGCTCACCCACGGGATGCCCTCGTCGGAGTCCGCGTGTTCACGGGCGGTTGTCGCTCATTCTGGCACAGACTGCCCCCGTTTGCGATGCGCCGCGGCAGGCGTCACCGCTCCGCCCTGCGCGCGCTCGGGGGATGCGGTAGCATAGCGCCCGGGCCGGGGTGGTGTAACAGGAAGCCACGCGGGACTCAAAATCCCGTGCCCGCAAGGGCGTAGGGGTTCGACTCCCCTCCCCGGTACCACCGCTCCGTGCAACGCCCCGAACGGGCTGCGTTTCTTGACAACCTCGGAGCCTCCCTGTAACGTGGTCCGTCGCGTGGGGCTGTAGCTCAGTTGGGAGAGCACAAGGCTGGCAGTCTTGGGGTCAGGGGTTCGAATCCCCTCAGCTCCACCAACTCACGGCACGTCACCCCGGTCCCCACCGCGCTCCACGCCGCCCGGCCGGCCCGGCACGCCCCGCCGCCCTGCGTGTAACGCTCCGGTAAAGTCCCGGCGCTCCCCGCGCGTCGGCCTTCCGCGACCCGGCCCCGCCGCCGAGCCCATCAACCGGCGCGTCCCTCGGGGACGCGTTGGAAGACGACGATGCGATCGCTCACGAAACCGGCGCGACGGGCTGCCACGTGGCCCCGCCCGGCCCCGCTTCCTGCGGCTGCCGCCCCGCCGGTCCCCGGAGATCGCTGAGTGCAGCCGCCCTCCCTCCTGCGGGACCTGGCGCCGCGGGTGCCGGGCACCGTCGCCGACCTGACGGGTGTGCGGAAGGCGGCCATCCTTGCTCGAGCTGGCGCACGCCCGCGCCTGGCTCGCCGAGGGCGGGCCCGCCTACGCGCGCGAGGTGCTGGAGCGGGCGGTCGGCACGGAGCGGGCCGAGCAGATCCTCGCCCTCAAGGCGGCACCCGAGGCCGTGGCCCAGCGGCTGTTCGCCGGCCTCTCCGAGCGCGCCCGCACCATGCTGCGGCACGAGCTCGAGTACCTGGGCCCCGTCCGGCTGCGCGACGCCGAGGACGCCCAGAGCCGGATCGTCCAGGTGGCCCGCGCGCTGGAGGAGGCCGGCGAGATCGTCATCCGCAACGGCAGCGACCCCGGGGAAGCGCTGGTGTGAGGCCCGCACGCCCCGACGGCTTCGAGGAGCTCTGACGTCCCGGTACGCCCGGGAGCCCGGCGCCCCGGGCGGGGACGGGGAAGGGCGGGGCGGGCGCCGGGGATCCGCCGCCCGCCCCGGTCATGGAGACGGCGGGGTCCGCTAACCCCGGTCGGTCGCTCCGTCGACGGGCACGGGCTCGGCGACGTGGATGCGCTGGAGGATCTCGTTCATCGGCTGCGTGAGCTGGCTCATGTGATGGAGCGCGCGGCTCACCGCCTCGGCGATCACGGCCTGCTCGCCGCGCAGGTACTGCCGCTCGCTCTGGAGCTCCGCGATCTCCTTCTGCAGCTCGGCGATCTCGCGGCGGAGCTGGCCGATCTCCATCCGCATCCGGTCGCAGTCCTCCTCGGCCGCGGCGATCTTGGCGCGGAGCCGCTCGTTGTCGTCGAGGAGACCCGGGATGGTCCGGCCCAGCATGCCCTGGCTCTCCTCGATCCACCGCTCGATCTGCTGCCGAACTTCGGATCTCTCCGTCTCGCTCATTGGCTCCGTCCCTCCTCCGTGTGGGGTGTCGGTACGCTCCCTCCCGTCGGCGCTCGCCGGCGCCTGCTCCGGGCAGACGACGGCCCACCGGAAGCGGAGATCGTGGTCGAGATCGGCCCGCCGGCGGCGCTCGGGCCCCGGCCATGGCCGCTCGGCGACGTCGCGCCGGCGATCGAGCAGCACGCGGACGGTGGGATCACCGGAGAGCTTCCGGTGAAGATCCTCGAACAGCGCCGGCTGGTTCCGGGCGACTACGACGACGAAGCGGCGGGACGGGGACGACGGGCCACCGGGTGGGTGCGACGGTCCCTTCAACAGTCGGCACGCGCGCTCGAGAGCGGCTTCAGGCTCGTCCCCGCTTGCTCAAGATGTTGCGGCAGCGCGGAATGTACACGCAGCATCTGGGGCTGTCAAGCGAAAACCTGGCGCGCCTGCTGGCGCCGTGGTTGCCTGATGCACGAGGAGACGGCGCCATGAGAATTCCGGCTGCGCTCGGGCTCCTGCTGCTCCTCCTGCCGGCCCCCCGGGTGACCGCGGTGGCCGCTCCGGGCGATCCGCGCGCGATCCAGGGCACCATCGAGTGGGCGCAGGGACCGCCCGGCGCGCCCTTCGTGGTGGTCCGCGCCGACGACGGCAGGTACTACTACGCCGACGTCTCGCGCCTGGAGGAACCGAGGACGGCACTGGCGCGCGGCGACCGGGTCCTGGTGACCGGCGTGGAGGGCGCGAGCCCGCACGAGATCACCGCGGTGAGTCTCCACGCCGGCCCGGCGCCCCGGGTCAGTCTGACGCCCCCGGCGGCCGCACCTCCCGCGCAGGCGCCCCCGGCGGCGGTGCAGGGGGCG
>JBBIOF010000206.1:0-5249 GCA_037443505.1 Candidatus Rokuibacteriota bacterium | reverse complement strand
CGAGCGGGCGTACGACCGGCGCCTTCCCTCGCCGCGTGCGTGACGGCGGCCCGCAGCGCGCACGAGGCCCGGCACGCCCCGGCCGCGATGACGCGGGGTCACGGTGCGGTCGTCGGCCGCTCACGCGTGGGAGGGGCCGGCCGTGTCCTCCGGGCGGACGGGGGTCCGCCCGCGCAGGAAGTCGAAGTCGCACCCTTCGTCGGCCTGGAGCACGTGGTCCAGGAAGAGGCGGCCGTAGCCCCGGTCGAACCGGGGCGGGCGGGGCGTCCAGGCCGCCCGGCGCCGCGCCAGCTCCGCGTCGTCCACCCTGAGGGTGAGCGTCCGCGCGGGCACGTCCAGCTCGACCTCGTCCCCGTCGCGCACCAGGGCCAGGGGGCCGCCCACCGCCGACTCCGGCGCCACGTGGAGCACCACGGTGCCGTAGGAGGTCCCGCTCATCCGCGCGTCGGAGATGCGCACCATGTCCTTCACGCCCTGCCGGAGCAGGCGGGCGGGGATGGGCGCCGCGCCCCACTCGGGCATGCCGGGGGCGCCCCGGGGCCCCACGTGCTTGAGGACCAGGACCGACGTCTCGTCCACCGGCAGCGCGGGGTCGTCGATGCGCCGGTGCAGGTCCTCGTGGTCCTCGAAGACGACGGCGCGGCCCCGGTGGCGGAGCAGGTGCGGGGAGGCGGCCGACTGCTTGAGCACGGCGCCGTTCGGGCAGAGGTTGCCGGTGAGGACCACGGTGCCGCCCTCGGGGGCGAGCGGCATCCCCAGCGGCCGGATGACGTCGCGGTCGTGGCAGGGGGCGTCGCGCACGTTGTCGGCCATGGTGCGGCCGTTGACGGTGAGGGCGTCGCCGTGGAGCAGCGGCAGCAGCTCCCGGAGGACGGCCGGCAGGCCGCCGGCGTAGAAGAAGTCCTCCATCAGGTACTTGCCCGAGGGGCGCAGGTTGGCCAGCAGCGGCGTGGTGCGCGACAGCTGGTCGAAGCGGGCGAGCGGGAGCGGCACGCCCACGCGGCCCGCGATGGCCACCAGGTGGATGATGGCGTTGGTGGACCCGCCGATGGCCATGTCGGCGCGGATGGCGTTGTCGAAGGCCCTGGCGGTGAGGACCTCGGAGGGCCGGGGCCCGCCGGCCAGCGCCATCTCCACGGCCCGGCGGCCGGTGAGCTCGGCCAGGGCCAGCCGGCGAGAGTCGGGCGCGGGGATGGCGGCATTGCCCGGCAGGGTCATGCCCAGCGCCTCCGCCACGCAGGCCATGGTGGAGGCCGTCCCCATCACCATGCAGTGGCCCGGGGAGCGGGACATGCACGACTCGGCCTCGCACAGCTCCTCATCGGTGAGCCGGCCCGCCCGCCGCTCGGCCCACAGCCGCCAGGCGTCGGTCCCCGAGCCCAGGTCCTCGGCGCGCCAGCGGCCGCGCAGCATGGGGCCGCCGGTGAGCATGACGGCGGGCACGTCGGCGGAGGCGGCGCCCATGAGCATCGCGGGCGTGGTCTTGTCGCAGCCGGAGAGGAGCACCACCGCGTCCAGGGGGTAGGCGCGGATGCACTCCTCCACGTCCATCGCCATCAGGTTCCGGAAGAGCATGGTGGTGGGCTTCATCAGGACCTCGCCCAGCGAGATCGTGGGGAACTCCAGGGGGAAGCCCCCCGCGCTCCACACGCCGCGCTTCACCGCCTCCGCCACCTGGCGCAGGTGCGCGTTGCACGTGGTGAGCTCGGACCACGAGTTGGCGATGCCCACCACGGGGCGGCCGTCGAAGACCAGGTCGCTGAACCCCTCGGTCTTGAGCCAGGACCGGTGGATGAATCCGTCGAGGTCGCGGCGTCCGAACCAGTTGCGGCTTCTGAGCGCCTGTGGTGTCATGGGGCCCTCCGGACGGAGCGTCGGTACCGATTATAGGAGACTCGGAGGCCCTCCATGCGGCTGGCCGGCAAGGTGGCGATCGTCACGGGCGGTGGCAGCGGGATCGGGCGGGGCATCGTGCTGGCCATGGCGGGCGAGGGCGCCGACGTGGCCATCCCCGACATCCAGGTGCTCAACGCCGAGAAGGTGGCGGGCGAGGTGAAGGCCCTGGGGCGCCGCGCCGTGGCCATGAAGGCGGACGTGACGAGCGCGGCCGACGTCAAGGCCATGATCGACCGCACCCGCGAGGCGCTGGGCCGGATCGACGTCCTGGTCAACAACGCCGGGGCGGCGTCGCCGCCGGGCATGCCCTTCACCAACAACACCGAGGAGGACTGGGACCGCGCCTTCGCCGTGAACACCAAGTCCGTGTTCCTCACCTCGAAGGCCATCGCCCCCTACTTCATCGAGCGCAAGGCCGGGCGCATCATCAACATCGCGTCCATCGCCGGCCCCATCTCCGCCCCCACCATGCCCCCCTACAGCGTGGCCAAGATGGGCGTGATCACCCTCACCCGCATCGTGGCCCGGGAGCTGGCCCCCCACGGCGTCACCGTGAACGCCATCTGCCCGGGCGTGCTGTACACCGACTTCTGGCAGAAGCTGGCCGCCCACATCGCCGCCACCAACCCGGCCTTCGCCGGGATGACGCCGCGGCAGGTGTTCGAGAAGCGGGTGGCCGACCTGGTGCCCATGAAGCGCGAGCAGACCCCGGAGGACATCGGCTGGGCCGCCGTGTTCCTCGCCTCCGAGGAGGCGCGGAACATCACCGGCCAGGCCCTGAACGTCGACGGCGGCTGCGTGATGCACTGAGACCATGGACTTCGACTTCACTCCCGAGCAGGAGGCGTTCCGCAAGGAGGTGCGCGGGTGGCTGGAGGCCAACCTGCCGGACGACCTGCGCGGCCGCGCGTTCGCCGCGTCGCGGGCCGACCAGGAGGAGGTCCGGCGCCTCCGGGCCTGGCAGAGGCGCATGTACGAGGCGGGCTACGTGGGCCTGGACTGGCCCACCGAGTTCGGCGGCCGCGGCAAGACCGTGGTGGAGCAGCTCATCCTCTACCAGGAGATGGCGCGGGCCGAGTCGCCCCAGTTCGTGAACCGCGGCGGGCTGTCCATGCTGGGCCCGACGCTCATGAAGTACGGCACCCCGGAGCAGCAGCGGCGGTTCCTGCCGCGGATCCTCACCGCCGAGGACCTCTGGTGTCAGGGCTTCTCCGAGCCCAACGCCGGCTCCGACCTGGCCAACCTGCAGACCCGCGCGGTGCGCGAGGGCGACTGGTTCGTGGTGAACGGCCAGAAGGTGTGGACCTCCATGGCCCACGTGGCGGACTGGTGCTTCGCGCTGGTCCGGACGGACCCCGACGCCCCGAAGCACCGGGGCATCAGCTTCGTCCTGATCGACATGAAGACGCCGGGGATCACGGTCCGTCCCCTCCGGCAGATGACGGGCGAGGCCGAGTTCAACGAGGTGTTCTTCGACAACGCGCGGGTGCCGGTCGAGAACCTGGTGGGCCGCCTCAACGAGGGATGGGCCGTGGCCCTGACCACCCTGGCCTGGGAGCGGGACCTCCTCACGTTCATCCGGCAGATCTCGCTCAAGAACGCGCTGGCCCGCCTGGTGCGCCTGGTCCGGGAGCGGGGCCGGGCCGACGATCCCGTGGTGCGCCAGAAGGTGGCCGCGCTCTGGATCGGCGAGCAGGCGCTCCAGCTCAACGCCTACCGGAGCCTCACCCGGATCCTCCGGGGTGGCCAGCCGGGCCCGGAGGGCTCCACTTCCAAGCTGTTCTGGAGCCACCTCGACCAGGAGCTGGCCCAGACGGCCACGGAGGTCCTCGGGCCGTACTCGCAGGTCGGGACCGGCTCGGAGTGGGCGGTGGACGACGGCCAGTGGGCGTTCTACGCGAGCCTGGCCCAGGCCAGCGGCATCCGGGCCGGGACGTCGGAGATCCTGCGCAACATCCTGGGCGAGCGCGTGCTCGGCCTGCCCAAGGACTGACCCGGGGGCACCGATCCATGGCCGACCTGCTCTACGAGGTGAAGGACCGCATCGCGACCATCACCCTGAACCGTCCCGACAAGCTCAACGCGTTCACCGGGCCCATGATCGACGCCTGGGCCCAGGCGCTCGCCGACGCCCAGGCCGATGACGCCGTCCACGTGGTCATCGTCACCGGCGCCGGGCGGGCGTTCTGCGCCGGCGGGGACGTGGCCCGCATGCAGGCCGGCGAGCCCACGCCCCTCGAGCACAAGAACCAGCTCTGGGAGCACGTGCACCGCGTGCCCCAGACGCTGGAGCGGATGGACAAGCCCGTGATCGCCATGGTCAACGGGCTCGCGGTGGGCGCGGGCATGGGCATGGCGCTCATGTGCGACGTCCGGGTGGCTTCCGACGAGGCGCGCTTCTCCACCGGGTACGTGCGCGTGGGGCTCGTGCCGGGCGACGGCGACACCTACTTCCTGCCGCGGCTGGTCGGCCCCGCGAAGGCCCTGGAGCTTCTCTGGACGGCCGACTTCATCGAGGCGGCCGAGGCGCTCCGGCTGGGCATCGTCAACCGCGTGGTGCCCGCCGCACGCCTGGCGGAGGAGACCTACGCCTTCGCCCGCCAGGTGGCCGACGGGCCCCAGGTGGCCATCCGCATGATCAAGCGCCTCGTCTACCAGAGCCTCCGGCTCGACCTCAGGACGCACCTCGACCTGGTGTCCTCGCACATGGCGATCGTGCGGCAGACGGAGGACCACGTGGAGGGCGTCCGCGCGTTCAAGGAGAAGCGCGCCCCCCGGTTCCAGGGCCGCTGAGCGACCTCCTGCCCGGACCCCGCCCCGCAGGGAAGATCCTGCTCGCCTGCTGCGCGAGCTTCTTCTGGGCCCAGAGCGCGCGCGCCGTCCTCTACAGCGCCATGCCCGCGCTGAGCCTGGAGACGGGGCTCGATCCCGCCAGGATCGGCCTGGTCACCGGCACGCTCTACGCCAGCTACGCGGCGACCCTGTTCCTCTCCGGGTTCGTCCCGTTCGGGCGCCGGACGGTGGTCGTGGCGGGCTTCGTCCTGGCGGCGCTCGCCAACGCCGCCTTCGCGCTGGCCCGGGGGCTGCCGGCGATGCTGGTCCCGGCGACGCTCGGCGGGATCGGCGTCGGTCTCTACCTGCCGCGCGGCACCGCCACCCTCATGGAGGCGTTCGAGCCGGGGCGTCGGGCCCGGGCGCTCGGGTGGCACGAGCTGGCGGCCAGCGCGGGGCTGGTCGTCGCGCCGCTCTTCATGGGTGCCGCGCTGCTGGTGGTCTCCTGGCGGGGCGCGGTCGCGCTGTGGTCGCTGGTGGGGCTCGCCACCGCCCTGGCGGTGCGACGGTCGATGCCCGAC
>JBBIOF010000205.1:0-5272 GCA_037443505.1 Candidatus Rokuibacteriota bacterium | reverse complement strand
AGCAGGGCGGTGGCGCGGCCGATGCCCGACGCGGCGCCGGTGATCAGTGCGACCCGCCGCGCCAGCCTCACGACCGGCGCCGCACGAGGAGGCTCGCCTCGTAGGTCGCCACCGCCTCGCCCCGCTGGTTCCGCACCACCACGTCCATGACCACCACGCCCCGGTCCGGCCGCGACGTCTCCCGGACCTCCCGCACGGTGAGCTCGGTGTGGACGGTGTCGCCCAGCTTCACCGGCGCCGTGAACCGGACCCGGTCCATGCCGAGGAAGGCCAGCGTCGTACCCTCGAACAGCCCCAGCTGGTTCTGCTGTCCGGTGGAGATGGAGAGCGTCAGCATGCCGTGGGCCACCCGCTCGCCGAAGGGCGTCTGCCGCGCGAACTCGGCGTCCACGTGGAGCGGGTTGAAGTCGCCGGACAGCCCGGCGAAGCGGGAGACGTCGCCTGCCTCCACGGTGCGGCGGGCCGTCTCGAAGGTCTGGCCGACCTTGAACTCCTCCCAGTACCGGCCTCTCGGTTCGTATGCCATCGGGGCTCCTAGTCCGCCAGCCAGACGGTGTCGAGCTGGTGGTTGACGTAGTGGCTGGGCGTGAGCGTCCAGCCGCGGACCCGGCTCGCGTGGGGCACGATCCGGTGCCACTGCAGCGTGGTGGCGTAGTGGGCCTCCTCGTCGAGCAGGCGCCGCTCGAACTCGCGGAGGAGGCGGCGCCGCTCCTCGGGCGTGCGAGCCCGGCTCTGCCGGACGTACAGCTCGTCCAGCACGGGGTCCTTGTAGCGGGCGTAGTTGGCGTGGCTGATCCCCCGGGGGTCCGCGGTGGTGGGGCCGCTCTGGAACTTGGAGAGGTCCAGGTCGGGCTCCATCACGTAGCCGCACTTGGGGTCGAACGAGATCTGGTAGCCGCCGCCCCGCAGCATCTCGTAGTAGCGCGCGCGCTCCGGCACCTCCTGGCGCACCTGGAGCCCCACCGCCCGCCACTGGTCGATCAGCCACACCGCGATCGCCTCGAACGGCTGCGCCACGCCGGTGGCCGTGAGCGTGAGGGTGGAGCCGTCGGGCACGCCGGCCTCGCGCAGGAGCCGGCGCGCCTCGGCGCGCGACGCCCGGATGTCCCGCCCGTAGCCGGCGAGCCGCTCCAGCTCCGCGGGCGGCGTGGCCCACGGCGAGCCCGGGACCATGAGGCCGGCCACCTCCTTCACGATGGCGATGCGGGACAGCGCCTTCGACCCCTCCCAGCGGTCGATGGCGAGCGTCAGCGCCCGCCGCACCCGCCGGTCGTCCAGCGGGGGCTTCTCGTGGTTGAAGACCAGGAGCGCGTGGCAGTTCCACGGCCCCTCCTGCACGGTGATCCCCGGCCCCAGGGCCTGCACCAGGCCGTCGCGCTCGGCGGGGCTGAACCCGCGGAACTGGACGTGGGCCCGCCCGGCGCGGATCGCCGCCACCTGGGCCGCCGGCTCGCGGATGATCAGCACCCGGTAGCCGTCCAGGTACGGCTTGCCCCGGTCCCAGTAGTCGGGGTTGCGGCGGCCGACCCAGTGGGAGCCGCGGACGTGCTCCACGAAGCGGAAGGGCCCGGTGCCCATGACGTTGCGCTCGTACCACCGGACGTCGCGGGCCAGGATGTCGGCCTTGTAGATCCAGTTCCACGGCGAGGCCAGCGACGAGAGGAACGAGGCCGAGGGCCACCGGAGCCGGAAGACCACGGTGAGGGGGTCGGGGGTCTCGACCGCCTGGACGTCCACGTACTCGCCCTTCCGGGCGGAGGCCACGCCCGGCGGCGGGTCGATGATCTTGTCGTAGGAGGCCTTGACGTCGCGCGAGGTGAGCTCGCTGCCGTCGTGGAACTTCACGCCCCGCCGGAGGCGGAGGGTGTAGACCCGGCCGTCGGGCGAGATGGACCAGGACTCGGCCAGGTCCCCCACGATCCGGGTGCCCCGGGGGTCGGCCGGGTCGATCCTGAGGAGCGTGCTGTAGTGGGGCGCTGCCGGGTGGATCACCGCGAAGGTGTCCTCGCGGTGCGCGTCGTAGGAGGGCGGGTCGCTGGCCGGGAGGACGAACACCAGCTCGCCGCCCCGCCGGGGACGCTCCTCGGCGGCGGCCGGCGCGGCCAGCAGCGCGGCGAGGAGCAGTCCCAGGACCGGACGGGTCACGAGTACGCCTCCCCGCGGTGGTGGTCCAGCTCGCGGCCGATGACGACACGCAGGATCTCCGAGGTCCCCCCGCCGGGCAGCAGGAAGCGGGCGTCGCGGAAGTACCGCTGGACCGGGTACTCCATGGCCAGGCCGTAGGAGGCGAAGATGCGGGCCGCCTCGTCGGTGACCCGCACCGCGGTCTCCGAGGCGAACAGCTTGGCCATGGCGGCCTCGCGGCCCACGGGACGGCCGCGGTCCAGCGCGGCGGCGGCCTGGTAGGTCACCAGCGTGGCCGCGTGCAGCCCCGTGAGCATGTCCGCCAGCTTGAAGGCGATGGCCTGGTGCTCCACGATGGGCTTGCCGAAGGCGACCCGCTCCCGCGCGTAGGCCAGGGCGGCGTCGTAGGCGGCGCGCGCCAGCCCCACGGAGAGGGCCGCCGTCATCACGCGCGCCTCGGCCAGGACGGCGCCGACCTTCTCCACCCCGCCCGTCTCGCCGCCCAGGCAGTGCTCGTCCGGGACCTCCACGTCGTCCAGCAGGATCTCCCCGGTCTCGGACGCCCGGACGGACATCTTCTCGATCTTCCGGCCCGTGGTGATGCCGCGCATGGTGGCGCGGTCCAGGAGGAACAGCGCGATGTTCCGGATGCCGCGCTCGGCCGACGTCTTGGCCGCCACGGTGAGCACGTCGGCCACCGGCGCGCTGGTCACCCACGTCTTGGCGCCCCGGAGCACCCAGCGGTCGCCCCGGCGCTCGGCGCGCGTGGTGATGCCGGCCACGTCGGAGCCCGCGTTGGGTTCCGTGAGCGCGAAGGTGGCCACCAGGTCGCCGCGGAGCGCGGGCACCAGGTAGCGGCGGCGCAGCTCCTCGGAGCCGTAGCGGTAGATGAAGTAGGTCCCCATGAGCGACTGCATGGCCACCGCCGCCGCCAGCGACAGGGAGCCGCGCGCCATCTCCTCCGCGAAGAGGCAGTACGTCACCGTGTCGGCGTCGGCGCCCCCGTAGCGCTCGGGGTAGCGGAGCCCGAAGTAGCCCAGCTCGCCCACGCGCTTGAACAGCTCCCGGGGGAACTCCCCGCCCTCGTCGATGGCCTGGGCCGCCGGCACCACCTCGGCGTCCACGAAGCGGGCCACGGCGCGCCGGAACTCCTCCTGCTCGGCCGTGAAGGCGATCATCGCCGCATCTCCCGCCGGAGCCGCCGGGTCGCCTCCTCGTCCACCCGGAGGTCGAGCCCCTCTCCGGTGACGACGACCCCGTAGTCGGCCCGTGCCGCCCCGACCGACACGTACCCGTCCAGCACGTCCTCCAGCACCCGGGCCGGGTCGCGCTCCAGCGGGTCGCCGTAGCCGCCCGCCCCGGACTGCTGGAAGGAGATCACGTCCCCGTACGCGAACTCGCGCGACTCCTTGCCGTGGACCACCTGCTCGGCGGGGCCGGGGTTGATGACGGTGCGGCCGAGCCGGCCGGGCCGGCCGCCGAAGAGCCCGTACGGCGGGAACCTCTGCCGCTCCGTCAGGTTCGTGAGCTTGCCCTCGTCGGCCAGGAAGCGCATGTCGCGGCGGACGCCCGAGCCGCCGCGGAACCGGCCGGGGCCGGCGGAGTCGGGAATCAGCTCGAAGCGCTCCACCACGATGGGGTGGCGCGCCTCCTGGACCTCGACGGGGATGTTCGAGGCGTTGAACGACCACGACATGCCCTCGCACCCGTCCCGCGTCGCACGCGCCCCCGTGCCCGAGAGCACCAGCTCGTACGCCACGAAGCGCCGCCCCCGGGCGCGGTCCCGGCCGCCGAAGGTGGGATTGGCCATGTGGGAGGCCGCGGCCGTCACGCGGTCGGGCAGGGCCGGCGCCAGCGCGCCGATCACGGCCTCGAAGATCCGGTAGCAGATGACCGCGCGCGGCCCGCCCCCGGCGGGCGGCCGCGGGTTGAGGAACGACCCCTCGGGCGCCCGCACCGTCACGGGCCTGAGCGCGCCCTCGTTCATCGGGCCGAAGGGGTCCGTGAGCGCCTTGACCGCCGCGTAGGAGTAGGACCGCGTGTAGTTGATGTAGGAGTTGAGCCCGGAGGGCGTCTGGGGGCTCGTCCCCTCGTAGTCCACGGTCATCGTGTCGCCGTCCACGGTCACCGTGACGGCGATGCGGAGGGGGTCGGTGCCCGGGCCCCAGTCGTCCATGAAGTCCTCGAACGCGTACACGCCGTCGGGCACCTCGCGGATGGCGGCGCGCATGCTCGCCTCCGTCCGCGCCACGATCTCGTCCATGGCCTCGAAGAGAGCGTCGCGGCCGTAGCGCGCGGCCAGCTCCACGAGCCTGAGCTCGCCCACCCTGAGCGCGCTCCGCTGCGCCCGCAGGTCTCCCAGCACCTTGTCGGGCGTCCGCGTGTTCGCCGCGATGATGCCGATGACGCCCTCCTGCTCCCGGTACTCCTTCCACACCAGCGTGGGCGGGATCCGGAGCCCCTCCTGGAAGTAGTCGAAGATGCCCACCACGCCCTGGCTGCCGGGGCGCTGCCCGCCCACGTCGGTGTGGTGGACGATGTTCACCACGAAGCCGATCAGGTGGCCGTCGTGGAAGACCGGCTGCGTGACGAAGAAGTCGGGCAGGTGCCCGGACCCCAGCAGCGGGTCGTTCAGCAGGATGGCGTCGCCCGGACGGAGCGTCTCCGCCGGGTGGGCGGCCAGGGCGTTCCTGACGGCGAAGGACATGGCGCCCATGTGGCCCGGGGAGTAGGGGCCCTGGGCCACCATGCGCCCGTGGCGGTCGAAGACGGCCACCGAGAAGTCCTGGCCCTCCCTGGCCTGCTCCGAGTACGCCGTGCGGTGGACGGTGGTCCCCACCTCCACCGCGATGGACTGGAGCGCACCCCAGATGACGCCCAGCGTGATGGGATTCACGGCGCGAGCGTCACGAGGAGGTTCGCGTACTCGTCCACCACCGCCGCGAGGCCCGGCGGCAGCACGGTCGTGGACTCCCGCTCCTCCACGATGGCCGGGCCCTCGAGTGTCGTCCCCGCCGCCAGGCGGTAGCGGTCCCACACCGGGCAGTCGACCCAGCCGCCGGCCTCGGGGAACCAGGCGCGCCGCGCGCCCTTGCGCGCCCGGCCGCCGGGCGCCTCCGAGCCCGGGAAGCGCCGCCGTAGGGCCCGG
>JBBIOF010000204.1:0-5278 GCA_037443505.1 Candidatus Rokuibacteriota bacterium | reverse complement strand
CGCGCCCGTGGTAGCGCAGCGCCGTGGCCAGCGGCCGGGCCAGGGGCCGGGCGGCGCCCATCGCCACCAGCGGCGCGGGCCGGGGACGCCGGAGCGCCAGCAGGCGGCTGACGTTGACGGTCCCCACCTCGACGGGCACGTTGCCGGCCACCGTGGTCACCACCTCCACCGCGGCCTCGGGCGAGCCCCAGGCCAGCAGCAGCGCGAGGGCGTCGTCGATGCCCGGATCGGTGTCGATCAGCAGGGGTCGCGGCGAATCCACGGGTCCGCGCCCGGCATCTCAAGTGCTAGAATCGCGTGGTACCCAGTTCCGAGGAGGGCACGATGGACGTCCGCATCAAGTATTGCGGGGAGTGAAACTACCTCCCCCAGGCCTCCAGTTTGCAGGCCGCGATCAAGAAGAAGTACGGGATCACCGCGACCCTGGTGGAGGGCGCCGGCGGCATCTTCGAGGTGTTCATCGACGGCGCCACCGTCTACTCCAACCGCACCACCGGACGGTTCCCCGAGGACGAGGAGATCTTCGCCAAGATCGACGCCGCCCGGGGCGCTAGAGCCTAGCACTCCGCTCCAGCTCCTCACGGAATCGCGGGTGCGCGACCGCGACGAGCGCGGCGGCGCGCTCCCGCTCTCCCCGCCCTCTCAGGTGGGCCGCGCCGTACTCGGTCACCACCCAGTCAGCGAGGAACCTGGGCGTCGTCACCGCGGCGCCGGGGCTCAGGCGCGGCACGATCCGTGAGACCGCGCCGGCCCGCCCCGTGGAGGGCAGCGCGATGATGGAGGCTCCGCCGCGCGACCGCGAGGCGCCCAGCACGAAGTCGAACTGCCCCCCGATCCCCGCCACCTGACGGCCGCCCAGGCTCTCCGCCGTCACCTGCCCGGTCAGGTCCACCTCCAGCGCCGAGTTGATGGCCACGAACCGGTCGTAGCGCGCGACCACCTCGGGATCGTGGACCCACCCGGACGGCTCCATGTTCACCATCGGGTTGTCGTGCACGAAGTCGAAGAGCCGCGTGGTGCCCATCACCTCCGCGACGTCCAGGCGCCCCCGGTGCACGCGCCGGGCCGCCGCGGTCACCACCCCGCGCTCGATCAGGTCCACCGAGGCGTCCACCAGGAGCGAGTGCAGCGCCAGGTCGCGGTGCCCGCCCAGCGCCTCCAGCACGGCCTGCGGGATGGCGCCCACCCCCACCTGGACCGTGGCCCCGTCCGGGACCAGGGCGGCCACGTGCCGGCCGATGGCGCGCTCCACATCCGTGATGGGCGGAGGCGGATAGGGCAGCAGCGGCTCGTCCACCTCCACCCACCAGTCGATCTGGCTCCGGTGCAGGCAGGCATTGCCCCGCGTGCGGGGCATCCGCGGGTTCACCTGCGCGATCACCAGCGGCGCCCGGCGGGCGGCCGGCAGCGCCACGCCCACGGCCACGCCGAGCGAGAGGTACCCCCCCGCGTCGGGCGGCGCGCAGTGGACCAGCACGGCGTCCGGGGCCCAGCGCCCGCCCCGGGCGAACTCGGTGACCAGGTCGAAGTAGCGCGAGGGCACGAACTCCACGCGGCCCCGGCAGCGCGCGTCCTCCAGCTTCGGCGACATGTGCCAGGTGGCGAACCGCAGCGCGGCGGTCTCGGGCCGGGCGAACGGGTAGTCGCCCAGGTGGATGCCGCCCAGCAGGGTGAGGTCGCGCAGCCGGTCCGCCTGGCGGCAGATCTCGGCCACCAGCGTGACGGGCTCGCCGCAGGCGGGCGGCAGCAGCACTCGCATGCCGGGAGCCAGCTTCTCCACCGCCCCGGCCGGGGTGGTCCGGGTGAACGCGCGCATGAACGGGAACGAATATATACCCCGATCGCGGATAAAATGGCGCCGATGAGAGTCCCGACCATCCAGAGCTCCTGATGAGCCGCCCGGGACCGCGTGACGATGCTCCGGGCCGGCGCGTGGCCCTGGTCACGGGCGGCGGCCGCGGCATCGGCCGCGCGATCGCCCTGGCCCTCGGGCGGGAGGGTCTGGCAGTGGCCGTGGCGGCCAGGAGCGCGGGCCAGGTGGAGGAGGTGGCGGCGGAGGTCCGCGCGCTGGGCGCCCCCGCGCTGCCGCTGACCCTCGACGTGGCCGACCCGGACGCGGTCGCCGCCACCGTCCGCGGCGTCGAGGCCGGCCTCGGCCCGGTGGACGTGCTGGTCAACAACGCCGGCATCGCCGAGTCGGCGCCGCTCGTGAGGACCGACCTGGCAAGCTGGGAGCGCCACCTCCGGGTCAACGTCACCGGCCCCTACCTCCTCACCCGCGAGGTCCTGCCCGGCATGCTGGCGCGGGGCTGGGGCCGCATCGTCAACGTCGCCTCGCTGGCCGGCCTGGTGGGCGCGCCCTACGTCAGCGCCTACACCGCGTCCAAGCACGCGCTGGTCGGCCTCACCCGCGCCCTGGCCGCCGAGGTGGCGGGCCGGGGCGTCACGGTGAACGCCATCTGCCCGGGGTACGTCGCCACGGACATGGTGTGGAACGGCGCCCGCAACGTCGCCGCCCGGACCGGCCGCTCCGTGGAGGACGCGGTCGCGGCCATGGCCCGCATGAACCCGGGCGGCCGCCTGATCGAGCCGGCCGAGGTGGCGGCGGTGGCCGTGCGCCTGGTCCGCGATGCCGCCGCCAGCGGCCAGGCCATCGTCCTCGACGGCACCCGGCCCCCCACGGAGGAGCAGCCATGAGCCGCGCGATCACGCCCGTCAACCCCCCGACCCTGATGAAGCCCGTGGGCTACTCGCACGGCTACGAGGCCCGCGGCGGCCGCTTGCTGTTCATCGCGGGACAGGTGGCCAAGGACCGCGACGGCAACGTCGTGGGCAAGGGCGACCTGGTGGCGCAGTTCCGCCAGGTCTGCGAGGGGCTCCGCACCGTGGTCACCGCGGCCGGGGGCCGCCTCACCGACGTCGTCAAGCTCACCATCTACGTGCTCGACGTGGACGCCTACAAGCGGCAGGGCAAGGCCATCGGCGCGGTGTACCGGGAGTACTTCGGCAAGCACTTTCCGGCCATGACCCTGGTGGGCGCCCGCGACCTCTACGACGCGGCCGACGGCTGCCTGATCGAGATCGAGGGCGTCGCGGTGCTGGAATGATCCCCGAGATCCGGGAGTCGCTGCCGCCCGCCGAGCTCTGGCCGGAGCGGATCTACGCCCTGCCCGAGCTCAGGTACCCGCCCCGCCTCAACGTGGGCGCGGAGCTGCTCGACGTCCACGCCGAGGGCGACCACGGCGGGCGGCCCGCCATCTACGCGGGCGAGCGCGTCATCACCTACGCCGACCTGGCCCGGCAGGTGAACCGCCTGTGCCACGGGCTCCGGAGCCTCGGGCTCGAGCCCGGCGACCGCGTCCTGCTGCGCCTGCCCAACGTGCCCGAGTTCATCGTGGCGTGGCTCGCCTGCCAGAAGCTGGGCCTGGTCACCGTGGGCACCATGCCCATGCTGCGCGCGCGGGAGCTGGCCTACATCGCCGGCGACGCCGGCACCGCCACCGCCATCGTGTGGGGCGACCTGCGCGAGGAGCTGGAGCAGGCCCGGGCGCAGGCGCCGGTCCTCCGCCGCCTGATCGTCGCGGGCAGGGCGAAGGACGCCGACGTCACGCTGGCGTCGCTGATGATCGGGCGTCCCCAGCACTTCACGGCCGCGGAGACCGGGCGCGACGACCCCGCCATGATCGCGTACACCTCGGGCTCCACCGGGGTGCCCAAGGGCTGCGTCCACGTCCACCGTGACATCCTGGCCTCGGCCGACGCCTACGCCCGGCACGTGCTGGCCCCCACCCCGGAGGACCGCTTCGGCGGCCACCCCACCCTTGCCTTCACCTTCGGCACCGGCGGCCTCCTGGTCTTCCCCTTCCGGTACGGCGCGGCCACCGTGCTCTCCGGCCCCTTCACGCCCGAGTCCATGCTGGAGACCTTCCAGCGGCACCGGGTCACGGTGAGCTTCTGCGCGCCCACGTCCTACCGGCTCATGCTGGCCGTGCCCGACATGACGAAGCGCTGGGACCTGGGCAGCCTCCGGCTGGGCGTGTCGGCCGCCGAGCCGCTGCCGGCGGCGACCTGGGAGCAGTGGTACGCGGCCACGGGCGTGGAGCTCCTGGACGGCATCGGCTCCACGGAGATGTTCCACATCTTCATCTCGTCCGTGAGGGGCCGGGTGAAGCCCGGCTCCACGGGCCTGCCGGTGCCCGGCTACGACTGCCGGGTGGTGGACGAGAGCGGGAACGAGCTGCCGCCCGGGCAGCCGGGGCTCATCGCCGTCAAGGGCCCCACCGGCTGCAAGTACTGGCGCAAGCCCGAGCGCCAGGCGGAGTACGTGCGCTGGGGCGGCTGGAACGTGACGGGCGACGTCTACGTCGTGGGCGCCGACGGCTACTTCACCTACCAGTGCCGCTCGGACGACATGATCGTCTCCGGCGGCTACAAGATCCCCGGGCCCGAGGTCGAGCACGTGCTGGACGAGCACCCGGCGGTGGCCGAATCGGCGGTGGTGGCGGCGCCCGACGAGACGCGCGGCTTCATCGCCAAGGCGTTCGTCGTCCTCAAGGAGGGCTTCCAGCCCTCCGCGGAGCTGGCGGCGGAGCTCCAGGAGCACGTCAAGCGCGAGCTGGCGCCCTACAAGTACCCCCGCGCCGTCCAGTTCCTGGACCGGCTGCCCCGCACGGAGACCGGCAAGATCCAGCGCTACCGGCTGCGCGTCTCCGACGTGCTGCCCTGGGAGCCGGGGACGCCGGGCTGAGGTGAGGGTGCCGGCCTCGCCCCCGGGCGCCGCGCGCGTTCGCCACCCGCTGCCCCCGGTGCGCTGGCCCGCGCGGGAGGAGGCGGAGCGCTCCCTCTGGTTCTCCCCGGCGCGGGTCGGCCCGCTGGCGGTGGAGCAGCGCACCTGGGTGCCGGCGATGGTGCCCTGGCGCGCCACCGAGGACGGCTTCGTCACGCCCGACGTGCTGGAGTGGTACGGGCGCTTCGCCGAGGGGCGCCCCGGCGTGCTCGTCGTGGAGGCCACCGGCATCCGCGACGTCCCAGCGGGCCGCTGCTCCGCATCGGCGACGACCGGTTCGTGCCCGGCCTGCGCCGGCTGGCCGACCTGGTGCGCGAGCGCAGCGAGGGGCACACGCGCCTCTTCATCCAGGTGATCGACTTCCTCACCGTCCGCCGCCGGCCGGCGCCCGAGGCGTTCTTCGGTCGGTACCTCGAGGTGGGGCCCGACCTCCGGCGGCGGCTGGCCCGGGCGCTGGGCGACGAGGCCTGGCTCGCGGCGCCCGAGGCGGCG
>JBBIOF010000203.1:0-5283 GCA_037443505.1 Candidatus Rokuibacteriota bacterium | reverse complement strand
CCTCCGCGTGCCGGCGGGCCCGGGCCTCCTCGCGGCGGACCCGTCCCAGCCCCAGCAGGCCGCCCACGACGCCGCCCCGCAGCCGGGCGTGGGCGCCGACCAGGACGTTGTCGAGCGCCGGCAGCCGCCGGAAGACCTCGGTGTTCTGGAAGGTGCGCGCGATGCCGGCGCGGCAGATCTCGTGGGGCGCCAGGCGCAGCAGGTCGCGGCCCGCGAAGGTGACCCGGCCCGCCCCGGGCCGGTAGAGGCCCGTGAGGACGTTGAAGACGGTGGTCTTCCCCGCCCCGTTGGGTCCGATCAGCGCGAAGATCTCCCCCTCCGCCACCTCGAAGGCGACGTCGCTCAGGGCGGCCAGCCCGCCGAAGCTGAGGGAGAGACCTTCGACGCCGAGCAGGACCACGCCTACTCCGACCGGAGCCAGTCCGTGAGCTGCTTGAACCGCCCCTTCTCCACGCGCACCCAGAAGCCGTGCTTCTGGGTCTCGTGGTCCGGGCCGATGGTGACGGGCGGGAGGATGCCGCTGTCCCAGCCCCGGAGCCCCTCCAGGGCCGCGACCAGACCCTCACGGGTGAGGTTGCGGCCGGCCCGCGTGGCGCCCTCGGTGAAGAGCATCGCGGCGAAGTAGCCGGCCAGCGAGTACCGGTTCGGCTCGGTCCCGGGGAAGTGCTTCTTCATCTGCTCCCGGTAGCGCCGGACGCCGGGCAGCTCCGAGGTCACGGGGTCCGGCCAGAGCGAGAGCCCCTCCACGCCCTCGGCCGCGTCGCCCGCCAGCGCCAGGTACTTCTCGTCGGTCAGCGGTCCCGAGGAGACCATGAGCGTGTCCGTCCAGCCGATCTTCTGCCGCTCCTTGAGCGCCTGGGCGCCGGGGCCCGGCGTGAGCACCACGAAGGTGACCTGCGGCCCCGCGGCGCGGAGCTTGGCGATCTGGGCGCTCACGTCCGTGGCGCCCCGCTTCACGGGCTCGGCGGCCGCCAGCTTGAGCCCGTACCGGCCCAGCTCCCTCTCGAAGGAGGTGATGAACGCCTTGCCGTACTCGTCGTCCTGGTAGACGGCGGCGAACTTCCGGTACTTCCGCGGCCCCGCCAGGTAGTCGATCATCATCCGGGCCTGGCGGTCGTAGAGCGTCATCCCGCTGAAGATCGTCTTGCGCCCGCGGGTGATGGGCGAGCCCTGGTAGGGGAACAGCAGCGGGACCCGGTTCTGCTCCAGGTACTCGAGCGTGGCCGCCACCGGGGCGGTGCCCTGGGGGCTCAGGACGGCGAAGACCCGGTCCTGCTCCACGAGCTTCTTGGTGTTGGCGGCGGCGTCCTGCGGGCGGTACCCGTCGTCGTACCAGATGGTGCGCACCTTGCGGCCGTGGATGCCGCCGCCCTCGTTGAGGGCCCGGAAGAAGAGGTCGATGCCGTACTTCGTCATCTGCTCGCCCGTGAAGGCGAGCGGGCCGGAGAACGAGTTGGAGCCCCCCACCACGATCTCCGTGTCGGAGACGCCCGTCTCGGCCCCCGCCGCCGCGGGCAGCGCCAGCAGGATCACCGCGAGGAGCACCGCGAGCCGCGTCTTCATCGAGCTACCTCCTTGCCAGCGCCCTGGCCGCGCTGGCGATGCCGCCGGGCATGAACAGCATGCAGGCGATCAGGATGGCCCCGAAGATCAGGGGGCGGTAGTTCTGGAACGCCGCCAGCGCGTCGTGGAGGACGGTGACGACGGCGGCCCCGAGGATCGAGCCCGGCACCGATCCGAGGCCGCCCAGGATGATCATGACGACGAAGTCCACGGACAGGAACACGTCGAAGGCGTCCGGCGACAGGTAGCCGACCACGAAGGCGAACAGCCCGCCGGCGACGCCGGTGTAGAAGGCGGAGAGGGCGAAGGCGAGCGTCTTGTAGGCGGCCACGGGGACGCCGCTGGCGTGGGCGGCGACCTCGCTGTCGCGGATGGCCAGGAACGCGCGCCCCACGCGCATGCGCGTGACGTTCACCGCGCCCGCCACCAGCAGCGCCGCCGCCGCCAGCACCGCGTAGTAGCGGGCGGTGTCGCTCGCGAGGCGCCAGGGCCCCAGCGGCGCCGGCGGCACCCGCAGCCCGTCCGCCCCGCGCGTGAGCGCGTCCAGGTTCAGGATGGCCTCGGTCACCACGAAGCCGAAGGCCAGCGTGGCCATGGTCAGGTAGAGTCCCTCCAGGCGCAGGCAGGGGACGCCCAGGGCCACGCCCACCGCGGCGGTGAGCAGCCCGGCCAGGAGCACCGTGAGGGGCAGCGGCAGCGCCGTCACGTGCAGCGTGAGGAGCGCCGCGGTGTAGGCCCCGATGGCCAGGAACCCCGCGTGGCCGAAGGAGAGCTGGTGGGTGTAGCCGGAGAGCAGGTTGAGGCCGATGGCCACGATGGCGTTGACCAGGACCAGGCTCGCCAGGAACACGAAGTAGCGGGGCGCCAGCCACGGCCACGCCAGGGCCGCCGCCGCCAGCGCCGCCAGCCCCGCGCGCCGCCTCATACCTTGCGCTGGCGCACCCGGCCCACGAGCCCGGCCGGGCGCACCACCAGGATGCCGATGAGCACCAGGAACGGCACGGCGTGCCGGATGCCCGACGGCAGGTAGAGCGGCGCGAGGTTCTCGATGACGCCCAGGAGCATGCCGCCCAGGACGGCGCCCGGCATGGAGCCGAAGCCCCCGAGCACCGCGGCGGTGAACCCGCTGATCACCACCAGCCCCATCTTGGTGGAGAGGAACACCACCGGCGCCACCAGGACGCCGGCGACGGCGCCCACCACCGCCGCCAGCACCCAGGAGGCCGCGTAGACGCGCTCGACGCTGATGCCCATGAGCCGGGCGGCCGTCTGGCTCTGGGCCACGGCCCGCATGGCGCGGCCGAGCCGGGTCCAGGTGAACAGCGCGTAGAGGGCCGCCATCAGGGCCAGCGAGGCGCCCAGGATCCCCAGGGACACCGGCGCCAGCCGCACGGGGCCCAGGGCCACCGGGCGGGTGCCGAAGAACGAGGGGAACGGGAACTCGTCGTGGCTCCAGACGATGCCGGCGCCCGCCCGCAGCACGAGCGACAGGCCCAGCGTGATGATCAGCACGTCCCAGTGGGTGGCCGCGATGGAGCGCCGGATGATGGTCCGCTCCACGACGAAGGCCAGCGCCGCGGAGGCCGCGACGGCCACCACCGCGGCGGCCGCCAGCGGGAGCCCGAGGGCCCGGTAGGCGGTCCAGCCCACGAAGGCCGAGACCATCAGCATCTCCCCCTGCGCGAAGTTGAGGGTGCGGGTGGCGTTGTAGACGATCACCAGGGCGAGGGCCATCAGCGCGTAGATGCTGCCCGTGGCCAGGCCGCTCACCACCACGTGGACCAGCGTCGCCGCCGTCACCGGAGGCCCCGGAGCCGCGCGGTGCCGGCCTCGTCCACGCGGAGGGTCTCGGGGTCGACGGCCACGCCGTAGTCGCGCCGGGCCGCCTCCGGGGAGATCAGCCCGTCCCGCACCTCCTCCGCGACCAGCGCGGCGGGCCGCTCGAAGGGATCGCCCCAGCCGCCGCCGCCGCCCGCCTGCTGGCGAAAGACGCTGCCGCGGGGGATCGCCACGACGTCCTTCGAGCGGGGCACCAGCACGCGGCCGTCCGGGGTCGCGATCTCGATCCGGTTGAGCCCGCCCGGGCCGCCGCCGAAGAGGCCGAACGCCCGCGCCGCCTCCTCCACGCCGTCGCCGAAGGTGATGCCCGTCACCTCCTCGCCGTCGATCACGAACTCGGTCTCCACCCCGAGGCCCCCGCGCCAGCGCCCGGGACCCGCGGAGTCGGGCAGGTACTCGTGCCGGAGGAGCCGGTGAGGCGTGTGGACCTCGAACATCTCGTAGTCCTGGGCGAGGATGCCGCCCGCGGTGTTGATGAGGCCGATGTGGTCGTAGCCGTCCGCCCCCCGCACGGCCCCGGAGCCTCCCTTGAGGGCGAGGAAGAGGATGTCCACGTAGCGGCGTCCGTGCCGCGGGTCGCGGCCGGTGACGGTCATGCCCAGCATGCGGTTCCAGCCGGCCGAGACCCGGTCGGGGAGCGCCGGCGCCAGGGCCCGGAAGATGGCGTCCGAGTGGGGCCCGGCCAGGGTGTTGCCGAACGTGGTGGCCGCGGGGAACTCGGCGTTGAGGATGGTGCCCCGGGGGATGTGGACGTGGATCGGCCGCAGGATGCCCTCGTTGTGGGGCAGGTCCGGGTCCACCAGCATGAGCAGGGTCAGCAGGATGGCCGAGTACGACGAGGCCCAGGGGGCGTTGACGAAGCCCGGCGTCTGCGGGTCGGTGCCCGTGTAGTCGAAGGTCAGCGTGCCGTCGCGGGCCGTGATGGCCACGCGGATGCGGTGACGGCTGCCCTCGCGGTGGCCGTCGTAGAACACCACGCTCTCGCCCGTGTAGGTCCCGTCGGGGATCCGGCGCAGCTCGGCCCGCATCCGTCGCTCGGCGGCGTCGAAGAGCCAGGCCGCGTGCCGCTCCACGCGCTCGGCGCCGTACCGCCGGTAGAGGTCCAGCACCCCCCGCTCGCCCACCACCGTGCCGCCCATCTGGGCGCGGATGTCCTCCTCCACGATGGGCAGGCGCACGTTGGCGAAGACCATGCGCCACACGTCCTGGCGGAGGCTGCCGCGCTCCACGATCCGCAGCGGCGGGATGCGCAGCGCCTCCTGCCAGACCTCGGTGGCGCGCGGGTTGTAGCCGCCCGCCTGGGCCCCCCCGATGTCGGCCTGGTGCCCCTTGGTGGCCGCCCACGCCACCAGCCGACCGTCGAAGAAGACCGGGCGGAAGACGGCGACGTCGTTGTTCTGGTTTCCCCCCGAGAAGACGTCGTTGTGGAGGAAGACGTCCCCGGGGTGGACGTCGTCGCCGAACGCCGCGATCACGGCCCGGCACGCGGGCTGGAGCGCGAAGGCGAGGATGGGGATGTACTCCGTCTGGGCCAGGATCCGCCCCTCGGGGTCGTAGAGCCCCGTCACGAAGTCGCGGGCCTCGCTCAGGATGGGCGAGCGGGTGGTCCGGAGCAGGGTCAGGCCCATCTCCTCCGTGATGGCCTTGAGCCGCCGCTCCAGCACGGCCGCGAAGACGGGATCGACGCTCACGCGCGCGCCACCAGGAAGGAGCCGTGCCGGTCCACCTCGAGCCGCCAGCCGCGCGGCACCACCACCGTCGTGGCCGGCAGCTCGACCACCGCGGGCCCGGCGAGCCGCGCGCCGGCGCCGAGCCCCTCGCCGTCGTAGACCGGGGTCTCCACGAACGCCGCGTCGCCCGCGCTCCACACGGGCCGGCAGC
>JBBIOF010000202.1:0-5295 GCA_037443505.1 Candidatus Rokuibacteriota bacterium | reverse complement strand
CCGTGCGGCGCCCCCGGGGTGAGGCGGCGCTCGCGGGAAGGGCGAGGGCGCCGGGCGCCGGGTCGGCGGAGGGGTTGCTATACTTTCGCGGTGCCTCGTGACGACCTGCCCCTGACGGGCATCACCGTGCTGGACCTCACGCGGGTGCTCGCCGGCCCCTACTGCACCCGCCTCCTGGCCGATCTCGGCGCGCGCGTCATCAAGCTGGAGCGGCCCGGCGAGGGCGACGAGATGCGCCGCGGCTACCTGCAGCTGGACCCCGGCCGGGGGGACCAGAGCACCTACTTCACGCGGGTCAACGCCGGCAAGGAGAGCGTCGCCATCGATCTGGCGCGGCCGGAAGGCCGGGAGGTGGTCCACGACCTCGCGCGCGCGGCGGACGTCGCCGTGGAGAACTTCACGCCGGGCGTGGCGGCCCGCCTCGGCTGCGACGCCGCCGCGCTCTGCGCGCTGAACCCCGCGCTGGTCCACTGCTCCATCTCGGGCTTCGGCCAGACCGGACCGTGGCGGGCCCGGCCGGCGTTCGCCCACATCGTGAACGCGATCTCCGGCCTCATGCACCTCGAGCAGGGCGACGAGCCGGCGCCGCGCCCCTCCAACCTGCAGGCGGCCGACGTGCTGGCCGCCACGCACGCCGCCGCCGCCATCCTGGCCGCGCTCCTCCGGCGCGCCCGGACGGGACGCGGCGGCCGGATCGACGTCTCGATGCTGGAGGCGCTGATCGCGGCCGACAGCGTCACGTACGCCGCCGTGCTGAACGGCGGGGAGGAGCACGGCAACCCGCGCCCGGGCATGGTGGTGGCCGGGATCGGCGGGCGCTTCGTCGCCCTGCAGGTCGTGGGCGCACCCGAGCTCTGGCCGCGGCTGCTGGCCCTCATGGGGCGCCCGGACCTCGGCCGTGATCCGCGCTTCGAGACCGGCGACGGGCGGCGGAAGCACTGGCGGGAGCTGGCCCCCATCATCGAAGCGTGGCTCGGCTCGTTCCCCTCGGCGGACGCCGCCGTCGAGGCGCTCACGGCCGCGCGGATTCCCTGCGCGCCGGTGCTCCGGCCGGCCGAGGTGGTGGCGACGGAGCACCTGGCGGAACGCGCCTTCTTCCCCTCCGTCCCGCATCCCGCGCGGGGCGCCGTCCGCGTGACGGCGAGCCCGTACCACCTGGACGGCGGGCCCGTCCATCCCCGCGGGCCCGCCCCCTACCGCGTGGGCGAGCACACCGTGGCCGTGCTGCGCGATCTCCTGGGCTACCCGGAGACGCGGATCGAGGCCCTGCGCCTGGCCGGCGTCATCGAGGCCCCGTAGGCCGCCGACCGGCGCACGCACTCACGCGGGCGCTCGGCGATGCGCGCCTTGCCAGGCCGTGACGCCATCGGGTACGCTTCCCGGCCGGCACCGGTCACGACGCCGAGGAGGGATCCATGAGCGAGGACGGGTCGCGGGGACTGGCGCGGACACGGGTGGACCAGGTGGGCAGCCTGCTGCGCCCGGCCGCCCTCAAGGACGCGTTCGCGCGGCGCGCCGAGGGGCGCGCCACGGACGACGAGCTGCGGCGGGCGCAGGACGACGCCATCCGCGCCGTGGTCGCGCGCCAGGAGGCGGTGGGGCTCCCGGTGGTGACCGACGGCGAGTACCGCCGCCTGAACTGGCAGGTGAGCTTCTCGGAGGTGGCGGGCTGGGACATGTGGGCCACGTCGTGGGAGCGCTTCCGACGCGCGCCGGGCGACCGGGCGCCGGACGAGGCGCCCCTGGGACGGGGGGCCGACGCCGTGGTGACGTTCCGGACCCCGGTCACCGGGCCCCTCAGGCTGGTGCGGAACGCGCCGCTGGACGAGTTCGAGTTCACCCGGACGCTCACGGCGCGGCCGGTGAAGGTGACGCTCATCGGCCCCGACCGGATCAGGCAGATGAGCGACGTCGGGGCCCCGGGCAGCCCCTACGCCGACACCTGGGAGTTCCTGGACGCCGTGGTCGCCGTGCAGCGCCGGATGGTGACGCAGCTCGTCGATGCGGGGTGCCGGTACGTGCAGCTCGACGAGCCGAGCTACACGGGCTACGTCGACCCGCCCACCCTCCAGCGGATGCGGGAGCGGGGCGAGGATCCGGAGACCGCCCTGGCGCGTGGCATCGCCGCGGACAACGCCGTGGCCGAGGCGGTCCGCGGGCGGGCCGTGGTCGGACTCCACGTCTGCCGCGGCAACCGCGCGAGCATGTGGCACCGGGAGGGGACCTACGACGCCATCGCGGAGCGGCTGTTCACCGGGCTCAGGGTGGACCGGCTGCTGCTGGAGTACGACACCGAGCGGGCCGGCACGTTCGCCCCGCTCCGGTTCGTGCCGCCGGGGCCCACGGTGGTCCTGGGCCTGATCACCACCAAGACGGGGCTGGTGGAGACCGTGGACGAGCTCCGGCGCCGCCTCGAGGAGGCGAGCCGGTACGTGCCCCTGGAGCAGCTCGCGCTGAGCCCCCAGTGCGGCTTCGCCTCCGGCATCGGCGGGAACCTCCTCGACGAGGACGCGCAGTGGCGGAAGCTGGAGGTCATGCTGGAGACGGCGCGGCGGGTGTGGGGCTGAGCCCGGCCGCAGGGAAGGGGGCGCGGGCCCGCGGCGGCCCGCTACAATAGGCTGGTCATGCGCGACGTCTGGATCGCCGGGGCCGGGATGACGCGGATCGGGCGGCGGCCCGAGAGCCTGCAGGACCTCATGGCCGAGGCCGCTCACGCGGCCCTGGCCATGGCGGGCCACCCGGAGCCGGATGCCATCGTGGTGGCCGTCATGAACCCCGAGGAGTTCGTCGGCGACGGCAACTTCGCCTCCAACGTCGCCACCCACATGGGGTTCGCCGAGGTGCCCGCCCTCCGCATCGAGACGGCCACGTCCTCCGGGGCCGCGGCGTTCTACGCGGGCTTCGCCCAGGTGGCGGCCGGCCTGGCCCGCACGGTGCTGGTGGTGGGCGGCGAGAAGATGACCCACCTGCCCACACCGCGCGTGTCGGAGTTGATCGGGCGGTCGATCGACCCCTGCGAGCGGTCCTACGGCGCCACCATGCCGGCGCTCGCGGCGCTGGTGACCCGCGCGCTGATGGCCCGCCACGGCGTGGGCGACCGCGAGATCGCGCAGGTGGCGGTGAAGAACCACGCCCACGGCGCCCGCAACCCGTACGCGCACTTCCAGACGCCGGTGACCCTCGACGAGGTGCTCCAGAGCCGGATGGTGGCCGACCCCCTGCGCCTGCTGCACTGCTGCCCCATCTCCGACGGCGCCGCCGCCCTGGTCCTCACCGCCGACCGGGCGCCGGTGCGGGTGGCCGGCGTGGGGCAGGGAACCGACACGCTCGCGATCCGGCACCGGCAGCACCTCACCAGCTTCCGCGCCACGCAGGCGGCGGCGCGTGCGGCCTTCGCCATGGCGGGCTTCGGCCCGGAGCGCGTGGACGTCGCCGAGCTGCACGACGCCTTCGCGCCCTTCGAGCTGATCGCGCTGGAGGACATCGGCCTCGTGCCGCCGGGCAAGGCGGGCCGCGCCACGCTGGACGGCGAGACCGCCCTGGACGGGCGCCTGCCCGTCAACCCGTCCGGAGGGCTGAAGGCCCGCGGCCACCCCCTGGCCGCCACCGGCATCGCCCAGATCGTCGAGTGCGTGTGGCAGCTCACCGGGCGGGCCGCCGGGCGCCAACTCGACGCCCGGGTGGGGCTGGCCCACTCCATCGGCGGCCTGGCCACGAACAACTGGGTGACCGTCGTGGAGGCGGCGTGATCGAGACCATCCCGGCCTCCCGCTGCCCGCGGTGCCGCGCGGTGGTGGCGCCGCCCATGCCCTACTGCCCGCGCCACCCGGTGGCCATGGAGCCCGCGGAGGTGGCCGGGGTGGGGGAGATCGTGACCTTCACCACGCTGCACTCGCCGCCCGAGGGGTTCCGCTCGCCGCTGCACATCGCGCTGGTGGAGCTGGAGGGCGGGGCACGCTTCGTGTGCCACGGGGCCGAGACCCGCGGGCTCCGCATCGGGTCGCGGGTGGCCATCGAGGCCATCGACAACGTCTACTACTTCTCCCACCTGGGCGCGCTGGACCGGGCCCGGCTGTTCTGGCGCCGGGCCGGGCGCGCGGGCGACCGGGTCAACGCCATCACCCGGAGCCTCGCCAAGCGCCTGTGGAAAGGAGGATCCCGTGGCGCGTCCTAGGCCCCTGGCCGGCGTCCGCGTGCTCGACCTGACGCGGGTGCTTGCCGGCCCCTTCTGCACCATGATGCTGGGCGACATGGGCGCGGAGGTCATCAAGGTGGAGGAGCCCGGCAAGGGCGACGACACCCGCCGCTGGCCGCCCTTCGTGGGCGGCGAGGCCACGTACTTCATGGCCGTGAACCGCGGCAAGAAGAGCCTCACGCTCAACCTCAAGACGCCCGAGGGACTCGACATCCTCCGCCGCCTGGCGCGGAAGAGCGACGTGGTGGTGGAGAACTTCCGCCCCGGCACGATGGACCGCCTGGGCATCGGCTACCGTGCGCTCCGCCGGCTCAATCCCCGGCTCGTGTACTGCTCCATCTCGGGCTTCGGCGAGTCCGGTCCCGAGGCCCACCGGGCGGGCTACGACCTGATCGTCCAGGGCGAGTCGGGGATCATGGACCTCACCGGGTTTCCCGACGGCCCGCCGGTAAAGGTGGGCAACTCCATCGCCGACCTGGTGGCCGGCATGGCGGCCGCCCACGGGATCGTGCTGGCGCTCCTGGCCCGGACGCGGACCCGGCGCGGGCAGAAGGTCGAGATCGGCATGCTCGACGTCATGGCGTCCCTGCTCACGTACCAGGCGGGCATCTACCTCAACACGGGCGGCCGCCCCACCCGCCGGGGCAACCAGCACCCCTCCATCGTCCCCTACGAGGTCTTCAAGGCGGCGGACGCCTACCTCACCCTCGGCGTGGCCAACAACTCGCTGTGGAGGCAGGCGTGCGCCGCGCTGGAGCGGCCCGACCTGGCCACCGACCCCCGGTTCGACACGGAGGCCAAGCGCGTGGAGCGCCGGGCCGAGCTGGTCCCGCTCCTCGACGAGATCCTGGCCGCGCGGCCCGCGGACGAGTGGCTGAAGCGGCTCGAGGCCGCGGGCGTGCCGGCGGGACGCATCAGGACCGTGGCCGAGGTGTGCGAGAGCGAGCACCTCAGGGCGCGCGGCATGATCGTGAAGCTGCCGCACCCCACGGCGGGCAGCGTGCGGGTGATGGGCGTGCCCATCCGGCTGCACGCCACGCCGGGCGCGGCCTCGGCCCCGCCGCCGCTGCTGGGCCAGCACACCGCCACGGTGCTCCGCA
>JBBIOF010000201.1:0-5336 GCA_037443505.1 Candidatus Rokuibacteriota bacterium | reverse complement strand
CAGCACCGCGGTGGCGCGGTTGACGCCCACCGCGCGCGCCAGGTCGCGGGTGGCGGGCAGCTTGACGCCCGGGGCCAGCAGCCCCCCCTGGATCAGACGCTCCAGGTGGGCCTGGATCTGGCGGGCCAGCGGGATGGGGCTCTCGCGGTCCAGCGGGATGTACATGGTCGGCTCAACTGGACCAATTCTCGCGAGAAACCGGCGAGAATCAAGGACCAATTGGCCCGCCCGCCGCCCGGCCAATCCCGGCCCTCAGGCGGAACTCCCTCTCCCCGGCGTGTGTGTGCCCCGGCTCTCCGGGCAGGTCCTCCTCGTTCGCTCGCGGCGAGGGACGCGCGGCGGCGACATATAATGCTCCCATCCCACGACAGGAGGGCATCCCCGATGGGCGAGATGAAGGAGTTCGCCGGCCTGTACTACCGCGAGGGCGCGCTGGACCCCAAGACGATGCAGCTCGTGGCGCTGGCGGCCATGGCGGCCGCCGGCTGCACGTCCTGAGTGCCGGCGCGCTTCGCGGCCGCGAAGCAAGCCGGCGCCACCGACGACGAGATCAGCGAGACCCTCTACTACGCCATGCGGGGGGCGGCCCGCGCCGCCTGGTCCACCATCAAGGTGATCCCCGGGGTGGAGGACCTGAACAAGGAGTGGAAGACGAGGTTCGAGCGCGCCCAGCAGCGCGCGTGACCGGAGGCCCGGCGCGGGGCGCCCGTCCCCGGGGCCCCGCGCCGGCCCGGGAGGCTGCCGATGGCCGGTGAGGCCCCCATCAAGCAGGCCGTGAAGTGGATCGACGAGCAGCTGACGGACAACCCCCGGGCGGACCGCGTCCGGCTGATCGACGAGGCCTCGCGCCGCTTCGACCTCTCACCGCTGGACCAGGAGTTCCTGTTCCGCCACCTCACCGAGCGCGGCACGCAGGGACCGGCGTGAGCGAGCCCCACGCGCGGCGCGTCCAGGCCCAGTTCGGCCCCAGCGCCGCGGGCTACGTCCGGAGCCCCTCCCACGCGGGCGGCGACGACCTGGACCGGCTCCTGGCCTGGGGGCGGGCGTGCTCGCCGGGGCTGGTGCTGGATGTGGCCACGGGCGGGGGCCACACGGCCCTGGCCTTCGCGGCCATCGCCCCCCGCGTGGTGGCGTTCGACGTCACCGAGCCCATGCTGCAGGCCGCCCGGGAATTCGTCCGGGGCCGCGGGACGGCCGGGGTGGCGTTCGTGGCCGGCGACGTCGAGGCCCTGCCCTTCGCCGCCGCCAGCTTCCCCGTGGTGACGTGCCGCATCGCGCCCCACCACTTCGCCGACGTGGGCCGCGCGGTGGCCGAGATCGCCCGGGTGCTCCGGCCCGGCGGGTCGTTCCTCCTCCAGGACATCCTGGGCCACGACGACCCGGAGGCCGCGCGCTTCATCACCGAGGTGGAGCGCCGCCGCGACCCCTCCCACGTCCGGGCGTACCGGGCCCGGGAGTGGCAGGACCTGCTGGAGGGAGCCGGCCTGGCCGTCGTGGACCGGGCCGTGACCGTCAAGGTCCGGGTGTGGGAGGACTGGACCGGGCGGATGCGGATGACGCCCGAGGCCCGGCGGGCGCTGGAGGCGTTCGTGCGGGCGGCGCCGGCCCGGTGCCGCGAGGCCTTCGACTTTCGCCTCGCGGGCGACCGGGTGGAGTCGTTCACGGACCGGATGATCCTCCTGCACGCCCGGAAGGGCTGACCCCGGGCCGCAGCCGGACGACCGTCGCGCCCCAGCCCCCGCGCTCCGGCGGCGCGTCGGCGAAGCCCGCCACCAGCGGGTGGCGGGCCAGCACCGCGCGCACCACGCGGCGCTGTGTCCCTGTCCCCCGCCCGTGGATCAGCCGGACCTCGCGGAAGCCGCGGGCGTGGGCGGCCTCCAGGTACTCCTCGACCACCGAGGCGACGTCACGCGGCGCGAAGGCGTGCAGGTCGAGCGCGTCCTCGATGGGGAGGGGGACGGGCTCGTCCTCCCCGCTCACGCTAGAGGCGGAACCCCTCCGTGACGTGCTGCTGCCAGTGCCTGAGGCTCAGGAGATCCTCTCCCGAGAGCTTGCACTGTCAGAAGGTGGCGGCGCGCTCGAAGAACGCGACGTCCACCAGCGCGACGTCCTCCGCCAGGGCGGTCTCCGCCACCTTCCGGGCGACCATCTGCCGGACGAAGGGGATGGGGATCCGGCCCAGCCGGTGCAGGACCTCGTCGGTGCAGCGGATGCGGGTGCCCGGCAGCACGGGGCCGCCGGCCGCGGCGGCCGCCTCGTCGGGCGCGTGCTCGCACGTCTCGGGCACGAGCTGCTGCAAGCGCACGGAGACGTACTCCGTCACCCACTGCTGGATGCCGGCGCGGGCGGCTTCCAGGTCCACGGTGCCGCGCTCCAGGCGCTCGTCCACGCGCGCCAGCAGGGCCTCGAGCCGATCCAGGCGCGCCTCCAGCGCGCCGAGCCGCTGGTCCAGGGTCCTCGCGTCCATGGCGCCTCCGGTGGTCAGGCGAGCGGGGGCCGGTGGGTGTGCCAGTCGGTGGCCCGCTGGTAGGCGTCGGCGGCCCGCAGCACCGTCGCCTCGTCGAAGAGCCGCCCGACGATCTGCATTCCCACGGGCAGCCCGCCGGCGGTGAACCCGCACGGCACAGAGCAGACGGGATGGCCCGAGAAGTTGAAGGGCCGGGTGAACCGGATCAGCGCCGACCGCACGTCCACGGTGGCGTCCCCCACGGCCGCCTCCGCGCGGCCCAGCACGGTGGCCGCCAGGGGTGTCGTGGGCGCCAGCAGCACGTCGCGCCGGGCCAGCGCCTCGTCCACCTCGCGGCGGACCAGCGCGCGCACCTGCTGCCCCCGCACGTAGTGCACCCCGCTGACGAACGCGCCCAGGCGCAGCCGGTCCCGCACGTCGGCCTGGTAGTCGCCCGGGCGCGCGCGGAGCCACGGCGCGTGGTACGCGAGCGCCTCGGTGGCGACCACGGCGAACGAGGCGGCCGGCACGTGGACGACGGAGGGCAGCGCCACCTCGTCCACCCGGGCGCCCAGCTGCTCCAGGACCCGGGCCGCGCGCTCGACCGCCTCGCGCACCTCGGGGGCCGCGTCCGCCAGGAAGTGGGCCCGCAGCAGGCCCACCCGCAGGCCCTTGACGTCCCCGGTGAGCGCCCCCGCGTAGTCCGGCACCGGCAGCACGCTGGTGGAGGCATCCGCGGGGTCGTAGCCCGCCATGGGGCGCAGCAGGAGCGCGCAGTCGGCGGCGGTGCGCGCCATGGGACCCGCATGGTCCATGGACCAGGCCAGCGGCAGCACGCCGCTGCGGCTCACCCGCCCGTACGTGGGCTTGAGGCCCGTGATGCCGCAGAGGGCGGCGGGGATCCGGATGGAGCCGCCCGTGTCCGAGCCCAGCGCGGCGGGCACCAGGCCGGCGGCCACCGCCACGCCCGAGCCCGAGGAGGAGCCGCCCGGGATGCGGTGCTCGGCGGCGTCCCAGGGGTTGCGCGGCGTCCCGTAGTGCTCGTTCAGCCCCTCGGGGCCGTAGGCGAACTCGTGCATGTTGAGCTTGCCCAGCACGATGGCACCCGCCGCCCGGAGCCGGGCCACCACGGTGGCGTCGGCCGCGGGCACCCGCTCGGCCAGGATCTTCGACCCGCCGGTCGTCTTCACCCCGGCGGTGTCGAACAGGTCCTTCAGCGCGATGGGCACCCCGTGGAGCGGGCCCAGATCGCCGCCGGCCGCCAGCGCCGCCTCCGCCTGGCGCGCCGCCTCCAGGGCAGCATCCCCGCAGACGGTGATGAAGCTCCGGAGCACCCCCTCGCGGGCGGCGATGCGCTCCAGCAGCGCCTGGACGGCGTCCACGGGTGAGATCGCCTTCGTCCGGATCATCCGGGCGAGCTCGGTGGCAGTGGCCCAGCAGAGCCCGCTCATCTCACAGCACCCGGTACTGCGTCGTGGGCTCCGTGTCCGCCAGCGGGAGCCGCTCCAGGGCCTCGAGCGCCTCCAGCGCGCGCACGAGCCCCGGGCGCAGCGCCGCCAGCTCGTCGTCGGTCCACTCGAAGCCGGCCAGGCGGGCCGCGTGCCGCATCTCGTCGAGGGTCAGGGATTTCATGCGGGCGAGGATACCGGGGCTCGACGGCGGTCGCAAGACGTCCGTGCGCTACAATCGTCCCACGTGGCCGTGACCCTGACCATCCTCCTCGATGCCCGCGAGGCCCCGTCGCGGCGAACGCTGGCGGCGGCCGCCGGCACCACCATCCTCCGGGCGGCCCAGGACGGCGGCGTGGACGTCACCGCGACCTGCGGGGGCCGCGGCCGCTGCACGTCCTGCCGCATCCGGTTCGTCGCCGGCACGGTTCCCCCGCCCACCCTCGCCGACCAGGTGCAGCTCGGCGAGGACCAGGTGCGCGAGGGCTACCGGCTGGCGTGCCAGTGCCGCCTGGACGAGCCCGTCACCGTGGAGGTGGCCCCGCCCCGCGACGAGGCGGCGTACCAGATCCTGGGGGCGGCGCCCGGCGCGGCGCGCGCCAGCGGCGTCGTCATCGACGCCGGTGTCGCCAAGCAGGTGGTGAAGGTGGCGCTGCCGCGCGAGGAGCACCACCAGACCTCCGACCTCGAGCAGCTCCTGGCCGCCGTGGGACTCCGCCCCGAGGACGTGGGGCCCGGCGTGCTCGCCGCGCTGCCCGCCGCGCTGCGCGGCGACGACGGGACCGTCACCGTGACCACCTTCGGCGGCCGCGTCCTCGCCGTCGAGCGCGGCGACACCGCGTCCATGAAGTTCGGGCTGGCGGTGGACGTGGGGACCACCAGCGTGGTGACCACGCTGCTGGAGCTGGAGTCGGGCGAGCAGCTCGCCTCCGTGTCGGGGCTCAACCCCCAGGCGGTGTTCGGCGGCGACCTGATGTCGCGCATCGCCTTCGCCCAGCAGGACGGGGCCAACCTCCGCAAGCTCACCACCCGCATCGTGGCCCTGCTCAACCGCCACGTGGACGAGGTCTGCCGGGAATCCGGCGTGCTGCCCCGGTGGATCTACAAGGTCGTCGTGGTGGGCAACTCGTGCATGCACCACCTGCTCCTGGGCATCGACCCCTCGTGGCTGGGCCTGGCGCCCTACGCGCCGGTCATGCGTCACGCCCTGGTGCTGCCGGCCCGCGACCTCCACCTCAAGGTGGCGCCGGAGGCGCGCGTGTGCCTGCTGCCCCTGGTGGCGGGCTTCGTGGGCGCCGACGCTGTGGCGGTGGCGCTGGCCACCCGCCTGGACGCCGGCGGCGTCCGGCTGGCGGTGGACATCGGCACCAACGGCGAGGTGCTCCTGGCCGCGGGCGGCCGCCTCTGGGCCTGCTCGGCGCCCGCCGGCCCCGCCTTCGAGG
>JBBIOF010000200.1:0-5395 GCA_037443505.1 Candidatus Rokuibacteriota bacterium | reverse complement strand
CTTGGCTCCGGCCTACGCGGCGCTCGGCCGGGCTGCAGCCCCGCTGGATGACGCCGCCGGCCAGCACCCCGTTGAGGAGCGTCTGGGTCAGATCGACGAGCGGCCCCACGCCGGCCCGTTACTCGAGGATCTCGATCTTCACCGGCGTGCAGTGGTACGCGTTGCACGGCGCCAGGACGTCGAGCGGACAGTTGGACAGCCCCACGACGAGGTCCATCTCGGCCCGGAACTCGATGTAGTCGCCGGGCTTCGACACGGGCTCGCCGATCACCCAGCGCCGGCGGCTGCAGTCGTGGTGGTAGTTCATGAAGAGGTCCATGGTGTCCGGGATGTCCTCGGGCAGGATCCCCCACGGGGCCACGGCGTTGGCGATGTTCTCGTGGCAGCCGTCGCGCGGCCCGAGGCCGTACGACTCGTACAGGAAGCGGTTGCACATCCGGTTGTGGACGTCGTGGACGCCCTTGGGCTCGGGCGTCTCCCTGACGATGGTCATCATGGGCCGGCAGATCGTCGACATGAGCGTGTCGCCCTCGGTCAGCATGTCCCGGGGGATGTACTCGGCGCCTGGCTTCGGGACGTAGCGGGTGCGCGAGTACGAGGTGGAGAGCCGCTCCCGGGGGTTGGCCTCGTTGAACAGCGCCATGTCGACGACCTGCTTGCCCTCGAGGTCGGTCACCCTGAGGTGCTGGCCGCGCTTGACGACCACGGCCAGCCCCGTCTTGGGCGGCATGACCTTCTCGAAGACCACCCGCACGGCCTACCGCCCCCGGGCCGCCGGCAGCGGGTAGACGAGCTTGCCGGCCTTCGCGCCGCCGATGGCCTCCGGGAAGACCAGGACGAACTTGCCGTTCTGGATCTGCACGGCGATGGGCGGCTTCTGCACGATGCCGCCGTCGGCGCCGAACTTCACGCGTCCGTACAGCGTCTCGATGTCCTGCCGGTGCAGCTGGTCGGCCAGGGCCGTGCGCTCCGCCTCACCCAGGGGCGGCGCCACGTTGATGGCCTGGAGCGCCACCTGCTGGGCCACCACGCCGGCCGCCGCGGCGGCCTGCACGTAGTCGGGGTCGCGGCCGTACTTCTTGTTGAACGCCTCCGTGAAGGCCCGGGCCGAGCCGAACACCGGGTCCTTGAACGGGAAGGTGGGCAGCCACTCGGACGCCGCGATGACGCCCTCGGCGTCCTTGCCGAGCTCCTTGAGGAACTCGGGCACGGTGGGGCCGTAGCTGAAGCTCAGGCCCTTGGGGGCGAAGTCCACCTCCTTGAGGGCCTTCATCACCCGGAGCGAGTGGGCGGTGAGCGAGCCCACCAGCACCACGTCGGGATTGGCGCGCTTGACCTTGAGCAGCAGCGAGTTGTAGTCCGTTAGCGCGAGCGGGAAGATCTCGAAGTGGACCACCTCGATCCCCTGCTCCGTCATGAACTTCCGGAACCCCTCGGCGGAGAGCTTGGTGAAGAGGTGGTCGGCGCCGATGATGGCCGCCGTCCGGGGCCGCGGGCTCGCCGTGGAGAAGACCCGGGCGGCCGCCTCTACCTCGTCGAAGGTCTTGTTGAGCGTGGCGAAGACGAACTTGAAGTTGCGCTCGAAGATGGGGTTGGCGCTGGCCGCCCCGGAGATGTACGGGTACTTGTACTTCTCGGCGACGGCGCTGGCGGCGAAGACGATGCTGGAGCCGAAGCCGCTCAGCATCAGGTCCACCCGGTCCGCGGTGGCCAGCCGCTCCACCAGCTGCGCGCTCTTGGCCGGGTTGCTCTCGTCGTCGTAGTAGACGAGGCGGACCGGGTAGCTGGCGCCCTTCAGCTTGAGCCCGCCCTGCCGGTTCACCGTCTCCGCCCAGAGGTCGTAGACCTCCTTCAGCAGCGCCGCGTCCCGGCTGAAGATGCCGCTCAGCGAGATGGGCACCCCGATGCGCAGCTCCTTCGCCTGCGCCTGCGCGGCGGGCACGCCGCCGGCCACCGGGGCCAGGAGTGCGACGAGGGTGAGCGCGACGGCGACGACGGTGTTCCGCGTGGTGAGCCTGGCGAGTGTCATGCGGCGTCCTCCCCGGATGGGTCGTTGGCGATCGGCGTGAGGCGGATCGGGGCGCCGGGACCCGGGGGGACGCGGGGGCGGCGGGACGCGCTCCCCGTCGGTGATGCGCTCGGCGATCGCATCAGCGTCCTGTCTCCCTCGGCCGGCGTCGGACTCGGCAAGAAGAACGGTCGCTGTCCCAGGTGGCTCTTGACTCGGGTGGCGAACCTACTACAATCGACAGCCGATTGTCAAACGAACGCTCAACGGGTTAGCTCGAATGTGCTGGAGCGACCGAAGGGGTCGCCCCGGGCGAAGAGACAGCTCCTGCACCCGGAGACGTGATGCACCAGGCTGGCGGTCATGGCCCGCGCTTCCAGAAGCCGACGACGCTCGCCATCGAGATCGCCCGCCACCTCCGCGACCTGATCATCCGGGGCGAGATCCGCCCGGGCGAGCGCATCAACGAGTCGGTCATCACCCGCGACCTGGCCGCCAGCCGATCGCCCGTGCGCGAGGCCCTGCGCATCCTCGAGGCCGAGGGGCTGGTCACCGTGCAGCCGCACCGCGGCGCCTACGTGCGGCCGCTCTCCGAGCGCGACCTGCTCGACATCTTCGAGGTGCGCCTGATGTTCGAGTCCCAGGGGCTCCGCACCCGGCGGGAATTCGACCCCGCGCTGGTGGCGGAGATGGACGAGGCGGTGGGGCTGGCCCGGCAGGCGCTGGCCGCCACCGACTGGGAGCGCTGGCACGTGGAGTCGCTCCGCTTCCACGAGGGCATCGTGCGGCTCACCGGCAACGGTCACCTGCGCCAGCTCTACCAGGAGCTACAGATCTCGCTCCGCCGCTACCAGATCTTCCTCATCACCCTGCCGGACCGTCCGGCCAAGTCGCAGCACGACCACGAGGCCATTCTGGACGCCATCAAGCGCGAGAGTCGGGGCCTCGCCCTGGACCTGCTCGTCGCCCACATCGGCGCCCTGGAGGAGGAGCTGGTGCGCGCCATGCGCGAGGCCGGCGCGCCCGCCCGCTAGCCGCGCCCCGCGCGGCGCCCACGACCCACGACACGGAGGACAGCCGATGGATCTCGGACTGAAAGGCAAGGCGGCACTGGTCACCGGCGGCAGCAAGGGCATCGGCAAGGCGGTGGCCCGGGCGCTGGCCCAGGAGGGCGCGCGCGTGGGCATCTGCGCCCGCGATGGCCGGCTGCTGGAGGAGGCGGCCCGGCAGATCGCGGGGGAGACGGGCAGCGAGGTGTTCGGCGTGGCGGGGGACCTCACCCGGCCCGACGACGTCCAGCGGATCGTGGACGCCACCGTCCAGCGCTTCGGCCGCATCGACGTGCTGGTCAACAACGCGGGCGCCGCGCCCGGCGGACGGCTGCTGGAGCTCACCGAGGAGGACTGGCAGCGGGCCCTCCAGCTCAAGTTCATGGGCTACGTCCGGTGCATGAAGGCCGTGATCCCGCACATGCTGAAGCAGGGGGGCGGCCGCATCGTGAACATCGTGGGCAACGACGGCGTCAAGCCCATCGGCATGGAGCTCACGCCCAGCGCCGCCAACGCCGCGGACCTGGCCGTGACCGTGGCGCTGGCCGAGCAGTACGGCCGCCAGGGCATCTGCATCAACGCCATCAACCCGGGGCCGGTGGCCACCGAGCGCTGGGACCAGCTCATCAGCGGCGTGGCCCGGATGCTGGGCATCTCCGTGGCCGAGGCGCAGAAGAAGGCCGAGCGGTCCATCCCCCTGGGCCGCATCTGCACGCCCGAGGAGGTGGCCAACGTCGCCGTCTTCGTGGCCTCGGAGCGGGCCAGCTTCATGAACGGCGCGCTCATCACCCTGGACGGCGGCCAGCGGAAGCCCCTGCTGGACTCCTGAGGGGAGGGGCGCCATGAAGCTCGTGGACCTGTCGCACCCGTGGAACATGCACACCCCGGGGTGGGTGGGCTACCCGGGGTCGAAGATCTACTACACGCAGACGCTGCAGACGAACCGCATCGTCTCCCAGCGCATCGAGACGTCGCTGCACGTGGGCACGCACCTGGACGGCCCGATGCACGCCGCCGACGGCGCGGGCGACATGGCCTCGCTGCCGCTCACCAAGCTGGTCCACGAGGGAGTGGTGGTCGACGTCTCCGACGTGGTGAGCGACTGGGACATCATCACGCCGAAGCACATCACGGACAAGGTCGAGGTCAGGAAGGGCGACGTCCTCATCATCCACACGGGCTTCCACCGCTACTACGTGGGCAAGCCCCAGCAGGACCTCACCCGGTACTTCTGCATGCACCCGGGCGGCACGCAGGAGCTGGCGGCGTGGATGCGGGAGATGGAGATCTCCTGGTGGGGCATCGACGCCGGCTCCGGCGACCACCCGATGAACACCACCATCCGCTACATGCGGCCGGACCTCACGCGGCGGTTCGAGGAGAAGGTGGGCATGTCGGTGTCGAAGTTCTTCGGGGAGTACGAGTACCGCCACCACAAGAGCGGCCGCCTGGTGAAGGAGGAGATCTTCCCCATGCACTACCTCGCCTTCCCGGAGGGGTGCATCCACGCCGAGAACGTGGGCGGCGACATCGAGCTGGTCCTCAACCAGCGCTGCATCATCGGCGCCTTCCCCTGGAAGTTCGAGGGCGGGGAGGCCTGTCCCTGCCGGATCATCTGCTTCTTCGACTGCGGCGGCATGACGGTGGAGGAGCTGGTGGCGCGCCGGTGACGCTCCCGGGCTCCGGGGCCCCGGGTGCCCTCCGCGTGCGGGTGGAGCGGGGAGCGATCGCGGTCGTGACCCTGCACCGCCCCGAGCGCCGCAACGCAGTCACCCTCGCCATGTGGCGCGAGCTCCGGCGGCTCTTCGGCGCCCTGGGCCGCGACCGCTCCGTGCGGGCCCTGGTCCTCACGGGGGCCGGCGGCCACTTCTGCGCCGGCGCCTACATCGGCGAGTTCCCCGCCGTCCGCCGGGGGGCGGCGGCCGGTGCCGCCTACACCCGCGCCGTGGAGGCGTGCACGGAGGCGCTGATGGCGGTCCCCAAGCCCACGGTGGCCGCCATCGAGGGCTTCTGCCTGGGCGGGGGCGGCGGGCTCGCCATGGCGTGCGACTTCCGCGTGGCCCGGGCCGGGGCCCGCTTCGGCATCCCCGCCGCGCGCCTGGGCATCGTCTACGGCGTGCTCGACTCCCGGAACCTGGTGGCCCTGGTGGGCGTGCCGCGAGCCAAGGCCATCCTGTTCGGCGGGCGCCCGTTCGACGCGGCCGAGGCCCTGCGGATCGGCTTCGTCGACCGCGTGGTCGCCGGGCGGGTCGAGGCCGCCGCCCTCGACCTGGCCGCGTCGTTCGTGGAGAGCGCTCCCCTGTCCGTCGCCGGCGCCAAGCTCACGCTCAACGCCATC
>JBBIOF010000199.1:0-5397 GCA_037443505.1 Candidatus Rokuibacteriota bacterium | reverse complement strand
GGCGGTGGGCCCTCGGCGCCGCGGTCGCGGCCGCGAGCCTGGCGGTGCTGGCCCTCGACGTGTACGTCCTGATCCCGGCCTTCCGCGGCGAGCCGTACCCGCACCTGACGCGGTACCCGCACCTCGGCGGCTCGCTGGGCGAGCTGGCCGCCACGCTGGTGACCCACCCGGACCGCTGGGTGGCGACGCTGGCCGATCTCCGGAAGCTCCGCTACCTGGCGGCGCTGCTGGCGCCCCTCGGGCTGCTGCCGCTGCTGGCCCCCCGGGCCCTGGCGGCGGCCCTGCCCGGCCTCGCCGCGAACCTGCTGAGCCTCGACCCGCGGACGTTCCACCACCGGAGCCAGTACCAGGCGTTCGTGCTGCCGTTCCTGCTCCTGGCGGCCGTCGAGGGCTACCGCTGGCTGAGCGGGCGCCCCCGCGGGCTGGCGGTGGGGGGCCGGCGGCTGCCCGCGGCCGCGCTGACCGCCGCCTTCCTGGCGAGTGTGGTCCTGACGGCCCGCACGTTCAACGACTTTGGCGTGAAGGCCTGGTGGCCGGACGCGGGCCACCGAGCGCTCGGGCGGATGGTGGCCTCGATCCCGCCGGCGGCGGCGGTGAGCGCCAACGAGCGCGTGGTGCCCCACCTGGCGGCGCGCCCGGAGGTCTACGAGTTCCCCCGGGGCCTGGCCCGCGCGGAGTGGATCCTGGAGCGCGAGAGCGAGGCGCCGCGCGTCCCGGCCGGACGCTTCGAGGCGGTGGCGCGCGAGGCGGGGTGGGTGCTCTGGCGCCGCGCGGCGGTGACGGTCAGCCCGCGAAGGCGGTGGCGGCGAAGCGGGGGTAGACGCGGGCCACGGCCTCGCGCACGCGTGTGCGGAGCAGGCCGAGCTCCGCGGGCGTCGGGGGCGGCGTCGCCGCCACCTCCGGCGCGTACTCCACGGGGAAGCCCGTGCGCCGCTCCAGCTCCGCGCGCTCCACACCCGGGTGCAGCGCCTCCACCACCAGCAGCCCGCGCGTCCGGTCGAAGCGGAACACGCAGAGCGGGGTGACCGCCTTCCACGGGCCGCCGGGGCGCGGCACGTCCGGCGGCGTGGAGCCCGGCGCGGCCACGTGGTCCACGCGCTCGACGAACACCCGGGGCGAGTGGTCGGTGCGGAAGACGATGACTCGGCGCGGCAGGTAGTACAGCATGGCCGAGCCGGCGCCGCCCGGCAGCCTGACCCGCGGCCGGGCCGCGTCGCCGATGGCGATGAGGTTCAGGTTGCCGCGGCGGTCGATCTGGCCGCCGGACAGGAAGAAGAGGTCGAGCCCGCCCCGCTGGGCGAAGTCGTAGAACTCCTTGGAGCCGCCGCGGAAGGGCCAGTAGTCGGGGTGGTTCAGGATGAGCACCCGCGCCCGTGGCGCGTGGCTCATGCTGGCGAGCAGCACCCCGCTGGCTGGCACGGGCGCCAGGGTGCCCACGGCCACGGTCTCGCCGTCGCGCACCTCGCGCGCGATGACGGCCGCCATCAGCTCCTCGGCCGTCCAGGCGCTCACGACGCCAGGGCCAGGTAGGCCGCGTGGTCCTTGGGGCCGTACACGTAGCGGTCCAGGTAGGCCGCCAGGGTGTCGTCCGAGGCCGCCGCCGCCACGTACTCGCGCAGGTGGGCGGCGTCCACGTCGTAGGCGCCCCGCACCAGGGTGGGGTGAGCGCCTCGCTCCACCTCCACCACGGCCGTGACGTGGACCCCGGAGAGGAGGGTGCCCTCGCCGGCCCGCCGGCGGACCTCCTCGGGCGAGACCACGCGCTCGGCCGAGGCGATCACGACCCGGGAGGCCTGGGCCAGCAGCGCGTCGTCCTCCATGTGGTCCAGGAGCAGGGTGCCGTCGGGCGCCGCGGCCGCGGCGTGGACCAGCGCGACGTCGCAGCGCAGGGCGGGCACCAGCATCACGCGCTGGCCGGGGTGGTAGGGGTCGGCGATCACCTTGAACTCGGGGCGCAGCCGCTCGTAGTCGGAGCCCACGTGGCCGGCCACGGGCATGAAGGGCAACCCCTGCGCTCCGGCCTGGAGCGCCGCCAGCAGGCCCGGTCAGGTGTGGTCCAGGCAGCGGAGGCGGCCCTGCTCGGCGTACCGGCGGAAGCTGGGGGCGGGGCCGAACTCGTTGAGCACGATCTGGGCGAACTCGACGGACGCCGCGCAGCCGGCGCCGATCAGCAGGTCGATGCCGAAGCCCCCGGTGGACGAGGCCACCAGGTGGAGGTCCCGCACGCCGCTCCGGATCACCTCGCGGATCAGGGCGGTGGGGGTGATCATCACGGGACCGCCGCCCACGCCCACCGTCATCCCGCTCTGGACGTGGCGCGGCACCTCCGCGAGGGCGATCCGCTTGTCGGTCACGCGTCCATTGTGGGAGCCGGGCGCGGCGGGGTCAAGCCTCCGTGCCGGGCGATCCCAGCACGTGCGAGGAGTGGTGGTGCACCATCCGCCAGCCCTCGGCCGACCGCTGGAAGACGTTGGTAGCGAGCAGCGAGGTGACCGACACCCGCCCCCGGGCCTCGGAGAGGATGTTCTCGGTGCAGGTGACCCAGGCGGCGTCGCCCGCCGCCTCGACGCGGACGTCCGCGAGGCTGAAGCGCATCTCGCCGCTGCTGTTGAAGATGGCCTCCCACGAGGCGCGCACCGCGTCCCACCCGCGCAGCAGGGGCCAGCCCGGGTGGATGCACGTGACGTGCTCGCCGTGGGCCCAGACCTCGTCCATCGCGGCCAGGTCCAGGGCCTCGAACGCGCGGTAGAAGCGGGCGTTGGCCTCCTCGACGTCGGCGGGCGCGCCGCTCATGCCCCGGGACAGGCGACGACCAGCACGTCGCCCTCGCGGCGCAGCGGCAGCGGCGCGAGCGACCGCCCCGCGCACGGGCCCGCCGTGCAGCGGCCGGAGGACGGCTCGTAGAGCGCGCCGTGGGTGGCGCAGATCAGGGCCCGCCCGTCCTCCGTGAAGAACTCGTTGGGCCAGAGGTCGAGCGGGGTGCCTGCGTGGGCGCAGCGGTTCACGTAGGCGTGGAAGCCGCCCCCGTGGTTGACGACGAAGCCCTCCAGGGGACGGCCGCCGCAGTCCAGGCGGAACCGGGCGCTGCCGCCCGGCGGCAGGTCCGCCACCGCGAGTCGCCACTCGGACGGGGTGGTCATGCGCAGCATGGTACCATTCAGCCGATGCTGGCGATCGACGCGCGCGATGTCGCCAAGACGTTCCGCGCCGGGTGGATCCGCCGGCGGGAGACGGTGGCCCTGCGCGACGTGTCGCTGGCGGTGCCGCGGGGCGCCATCTTCGGGGTCCTCGGCCCGAACGGCGCGGGCAAGACGACGCTCCTGTCCATCTTCGCCACGCTCCTCACGCCGGACCGCGGCCACGTCACCGTCCTGGGCGGCGACGTGGTCCGGGACGCGGCCCGGATCCGCCGGCGGCTCAACATGGCCAGCGGACGGCCGTCGTTTCTCTGGAGCCTGCGGGCCGACGAGGTCATCGCCTTCTACGGGCGGCTCTACGGGCTCGGCGGCCGGGCGCTCCGCCGCCGCGTGGACGAGCTGGTGGAGACGTTCGAGCTGGGGCCCCACCGCCGGGCCCAGTACAACGAGCTGTCCACCGGGCTCAAGCAGCGGCTGGCCCTGGCCAAGGCGCTGGTCAACGAGCCGGAGCTGCTCTTCCTGGACGAGCCCACGCTGGGGCTGGACCCGGACGTGTCCATCCGCATCCGCCGCCACATCGCCTCCCTCCGGCGCGACCAGGGCATGACCATCGTGCTCACCACGCACTACATGCGGGAGGCCGAGGAGCTGTGCGACGAGATCGCCTTCATCAAGGACGGCCGCATCCTGGCGCGGGGCACCGCGGGCGAGCTGAAGCGAAAGATCCGGGTGGGCGACGTCATCGCCCTGCGCGTGGAGGCCCGCGCCGCGGCGGGGCTCCCCGCCGCGCCCGGCGTGCTCCGGTGCGTGGAGAGCGACGGGTGGGTGGAGTGCACGGTGGACGACGCCGAGCGGCGGCTGCCGGAGCTGCTCCAGCGGCTCCACGCCGCGGGCTCCTCGGTGCGCGGCGTGCAGGTGCGCGAGCCCGACCTGGAGGAGGTGTTCGTTGAGCTGGCGCGATGAGGCCATCGCGGTGTGGGCCTTCGCCGTGCGGAACCTCCGCATGGCCTCCCGCAACGTGTTCTTCTTCTTCGAGCTGCTCTTCTGGCCCATCGTGGGCGTGGTCTCCATCGGGCTGATGACCCGGTTCCTCGAGCTCACGAGCGACGAGACCTCGTTCGTCCTGATCGGCACCATCGCGCTGTCGGTGGTCCAGGTGTGCCAGCTCGAGGTGTCCTACGCCGTGCTGTTTGACGTGTGGAGCAAGTCGGTCAAGCACCAGTTCCTGGCGCCCATCGGCGTCCGGCACCTGACCCTGGGCTCGTGGGCGGTGGGCATCGTGCGCGGCGCGGCCATCTTCGCCGTCCTGGCCGCCCTGGGGCGCGCGGCGTTCGGCTTCGACGTGCTGCGCCCCGGCGTGGCCGGAGTGGCCGCCTTCCTGGCGGGCTGCTTCCTCACGGCGTGGATCATCGGGGTGGGGGTGTGCGCCCTCATCACCGTCTTCAGCAACCGGGCCGAGGCGTTCGCCTGGGCCACCGCGAACTTCGTGCTGGTCCTGGCGGGCATCTACTACCCGGTCTCCGTCCTGCCCGCGCCGGTGGCCGCGGTGGCCGCCGCGATCCCGCTGACGCACTTCCTGGACGCCTACCGGGCCCACTTCGGCTTCGCGCCCCAGTCCGGGCACCCGCTGGCCACCGGGTTCGGGCTCGCGGTGCTGTACGCGGCCCTGGCCCACGCGGCGTTCGCCGCGGCCGTCCGCCGCGCGCGCCGCTCGGGACTCCTCCTCAAGCTCTCGGAGTGACCGATGGATGCCTCCGCCTTCTCGCGCCTCAGCCCCACCACCCTGGCCGACGTCCTGTCCCGCGACCGGGTCATGGACGCCGGCATCCGCCCCCTGTGGGAGGGCATGCCCCGGCTGGCCGGCCCCGCCTATCCCGTGCGCTGCGCCCCCGCGGACAATCTCATGCTGCACGCCGCCATCCACCGGGCGCCGGCGGGCGCGGTGGTCGTGGTGGAGGCGGGCGACCGCGACTACGCCGTGGCGGGCGGCAACGTGTGCGCGTGGGCCCAGCGGCGCGGCATCGCGGGGTTCGTGGTGGACGGCGTGGTCCGCGACGTGGGCGAGGTGCGCGGGCGCCGGTTCCCGGTGTTCGCGCGCGGCGTGGTCCCCATCCCGGGCGGCAAGGCGCGGCTGGGCGTGCTGGATGGCCCCGTCACCTGCGGGGGCGTGCGGGTGGAGCCGGGCGACGTGGTGGTGGGCGACGAGGAGGGCATCGTCGTCGTCCCGCGCGGGCGTGCCGAGGAGGTCCTGCGCGCCGCC
>JBBIOF010000198.1:0-5452 GCA_037443505.1 Candidatus Rokuibacteriota bacterium | reverse complement strand
TCGACCGGGACGGCGACTGGTTCGACGACGGCGTCGAGGTCACCCACCCCCGCGTCCTGGCCAGCCTCCGGGCCGGCCTCCGGCGGGACGCCCGCGGCTACTATCTGCAGGCGCGGGTCCGCGTGCCGGTGGAGGTGGAGGACGTCCCCTGGGTGGTGACGCGCGTCGAGCCCCGGGGCGGCCACCTCCGCGCGATCCTGAACGACGGCAGCGAGGAGCTGGTGGATCCGGCCTCGGTGCGCCTGGGCCCGGGCGGCGTGCCGTACTGTCCGGTGAAGGGGGGAGCGTTCGAGGCCCGGCTCAGCCGCGCCGCCGCCTTCCAGCTCCTGGCCCTGGCCGAGCCCGACGAGGGCACGGGCCGCGCCGTCCTCATGGTGGGCGGCCGGCGGGTCGTCCTGAGCGGGTCCTGAGCCGACCGCCGCCGGCCCGTCCGGCCCGGGATTCTCCACAGTTGACAGGTCAGACCACGCGTCGGTAGTGTACGCGGTGCCGGAGGACCGGCCATGAGGATCGACGAGTACCGGTGTGTGGCGTGCGGCAACTGCGTTTCCGTCTGCCCGGTCGGAGCCATCTACATCGATCCGGCGGTCGGCCGCGCGCGGGTGAACCGTGAGGAGTGCGTGGAGTGCCACGCCTGCTACCGGGGCATGTCCAAGGAGCACCTGTACCCGCCCCTGGTGCGGGCCATCCGCAAGGCGGCGCGCGCCCTGCGCTTCCGGTTCGATCCTGAGCCGGACATCTGCCCCACCGACGCGCTCACGCCCGAGGTCCTGGAGTGGCCCCGCATCGTGCGGCGGGCCTTCTCGGATCCCCAGGTGCCCCACGAGTCCACGGGCATCCACGGCCGCGGGACCGCCGAGGTGAAGACGAACGACGTCACCGGTCGCGTCAAGGAGGGGGAGGCCGGGTTCGTCATCGAGTTCGGCCGCCCGGGCGTGGGGGCCAGGTTCCGGGAGATCCAGGAGATGACCACGGCCCTGGCGGCCCTGGGGGTGGAGTTCGAGAAGCACAATCCGGTCACGTCCCTGATGGTGGACCCCGAGCGCGGGCTGATCCGGGAGGACGTCCTCGGCGAGAAGGTGCTCTCGGCGATCGTGGAGGTGAAGACGGGGATCGAGCAGGTGCCCCTGCTCCTGCGGACCATCCGCCAGGTCTCGCGGCGGCTGGAGACCGTGGTGGCCGTGGGCGTCTCCACCCGCTGCGACGCCCAGGGCGGCGAGCCGCTCCGGGCCGTGCTGGAGCGGGAGGGCTACGTCCCCTACCGCGGCAAGACCAACCTGGGGCTGGCCCGGGCCACGGTGCGGGCGGCGGCGCCATGACCAACACCCTGCACCGGTTCAGCGAGCACTACGCCTTCGAGCCCCGGCCCGACCCCCGCCCGGTGGACGACGACTTCATCGTCTTCGCCATGGCCACGCGCGGGGTCAACGACGACGGCCTCGTGGAGAAGTACCGCACGTTCGCCCGGCTGGCCCTCCGGCACAACCCGGTCAACGTGGGCGACGCCACCAAGGGCGGGATCTGGCGGCCCCAGCCGCGGCTGAACCCGCTGGCGCACTGGAAGCGGGACGACCGGCCCGACGCCGAGCGGCTCGTGGCGGAGATCGACGGCCACACCACCGTGGCGGCCGTGTTCAGTCGCCGGGAGGACATGGAAGCCTTCGTGCGGGACCTGGTCCAGGCCGATCTGGGCGTCTCCATCAACATCGCGGCGCCCATGGATGCGGCGGCGGCCTGCTGCAGGGCGGCCGGCGTCGTGCGCCACAGCGTCGAGTACTCCCTGGGCTTCCAGGGGCGGGTGGAGCGGCTGCCCGAGGGGGCGGTGCTGGAGATCAGCACCATGTGCGGGCACGGCATGGTGTCGCACAACTTCGTCAAGAAGATGGCGGACTGGGTGAGGGAGGGGCGGCGGACCCCGGCCCAGGCGGCCCGCTACATGGCCCGGTTCTGCGTGTGCGGTGTCTTCAACACGGCCCGCGCCGAGAGGCTGTTCGAGAAGGCGCGGACGGGAGGAGCCTGAATCCATGGCGCGTCTCGTCGCGGTTCTCCTGGCTGCCGCGGTCCTGGGGTCGCTGGCGCTCCCCGGTGGCGCCGGCGCCCAGCAAGTCATCCGGCTGGGCCACGTCGGATTCCCGGGCTCGCTGTTCGACATCGTCGCCACCGAGTACGCCAAGCGCGTGAACGAGGCGCTCCGGGGCAAGGTGGAGATGCGGGTCTTCCACTCGAGCCAGCTGGGCACGGACGAGCAGATGATCAAGGGCATCAAGGTCGGCGCGCCCGAGATGTTCATCCCGTCCACCATCATGTCCACCGTGCTCCAGAAGTACGGCGTGTTCGAGATGCCGTACATCATCGTGAGCCGTGCCCACATGAAGAAGGTGGCGGAGCACCCCGAGGTCAGGAAGGCCCTCTTCGATCCCCTGCCGCGGCAGGGGATCCGCGTGCTGGGCGTGTGGGAGAACGGGTTCCGCCACATCACCAACAACGTGCGGCCCATCGTCAAGCCCGACGACCTGAAGGGCATCAAGCTGCGGGTGCCCAGCGGGGTGTGGCGCGTGAAGATGTTCAAGGCCTACGGCGCCAACCCCTCGCCCATGGCCTTCGCCGAGGTCTACTCGGCCCTCCAGTCGGGCGTGATGGATGCCCAGGAGAACCCGCTGGCCCAGATCTGGTCCGGCAAGTTCCACGAGGTGCAGAAGTACCTGTCGATGACCGGCCACGTCTACAGCCCGGCCTACATCGTGGTGAGCGAGAGCTTCTGGCAGAAGCTGCCCGCCGACCAGCGCCAGGTCATCGAGAAGATCACCGTCGAGATGGGGGACGTCGCCCGCCAGGTGGGCGAGCGCCTGGACCGCGAGCTGATCGAGAAGATGACCGCCGGCGGCAAGATCAAGGTCAACGAGGTGGACAAGGAGGCCTTCATCAAGGCGTCCGACGCGGTCTACCAGGAGTTCTCGCGGGAGGTGGCGGGCGGCGGCGAGCTGATCAAGCTGATCCAGTCGCTCCGCTAGCGCCCTGAAGACGCTCCTCGCCCGCGTGGTGGCCGTGGTGGAGTGGTGGGCCATGGCCCTGCTGGTGGCCATGGTCGCCCTGGTCACGCTGGGCGTCTTCTTCCGCTACGTGGTGGACGCCTCGCTGACCTGGTACGACGAGTTCGCCTCGTACCTGCTGGTGTGGCTCTCCTTCTACGGGGCCGTCGCCGCCACCTACCGCGGCCGCCACATCGCCTTCGACACCCTGGCGGAGCGCGCGGGCCCCGCCGCCCGCCGCCTCTTCGCGCTGGCCCGGGAGCTCGGCAGCCTCGCGTTCCAGGCGGTGCTGCTGGTGTACGGCGTGGTCCTGGTCCGGGCGGTCCAGCACGAGACGGCCGTGTCCATCGAGTGGGTGCGGATGGGGTGGATCTACAGCGCGCTGCCCCTGAGCGGCGCGCTCATGCTCCTGGTGAGCCTGGCTCGCCTGGGCGCCCTGCTCCGGGGCGGCGAGGCGGGCCCCGAGCCCGGGCGGGCGGCCCGGGCCGGCACCGGCAGCGAGTGAGCGTCCCGCCGAGGCCCTGACCCGTGGAGTGGCTCCTCCTGGTCCTGGTGGTCGGCCTCACGCTGCTCAGCGTGCCCATCGCCTGGGCGCTGGCGCTCACGACCATCGTCTTCCTGGCCGTGAAGGGTGCAGCGCCGCTCACGCTGGTGCCGCTCACGCTGTTCTCGGGGGCCTCGAGCTTCCCGCTGCTGGCCATTCCCCTCTTCATCCTGGCCGGCGGGCTCATGGAGACGGGCGGCATCTCCCTGCGCCTGGTCAACCTGGCCCACAGCATCGTGGGATTCGTGCGCGGGGGCCTGGCCATGGCCACGGTGGTGGCCACCATGATCCAGTCGGAGATCTCGGGCTCCTCGGTGGCCGACGCCGCCGCCATCGGCAAGGTGGTGATCCCGGCCATGGAGAAGCGCGGCTACCCGCGGACGCTCTCGGCCGCCATCGTCTCCAACGCCGCCTCGGCCGCCATCCTGATCCCACCCTCGATCCCCATGATCATCTACGCGTGGATGGCCGAGGTGTCGGTGGGCAAGATGTTCTTCGCCGGGTTCCTGCCGGGCTTCTTCGCCTGCGCCGCCATGATGGGCCTGGCCTACTACTACGCGCGCAAGTTCAACCTGCCCCGCGAGCAGGCGTTCTCGCTGGCGCGGGTGGGGCGCGCGACCCGGGACGCCTTCTGGGCGCTGGTCATCCCCGTGGTGATCTTCGGGGGCATCTTCCTCGGCGTGGCCACGGCCACCGAGGTGGCGGCGCTGGCCGTGGTGGCGGCGCTCGTCATCGGCGTGTTCGTGTACCGGGAGCTGGGCCGCCGGGACCTGGTGGCCATCCTCCGGGAGTCGGTGGCGCAGACCGCCATGGTCATGATGATCGTGGCCTGCTCGGCGGTGCTGGGCTGGTACCTGACCAACGAGCAGATCCCGCAGAAGTTCGCCCGGATCATCCTGGAGACCACCAGCAACCGCTACGTGGTGCTCTTCTTCCTGAACATCTTCTTCTTCGTCGCCGGCATGTTCCTCCACTCGGCGGCGGCCATCATCCTCATCGTGCCCATCGTCATGCCGCTGGTCCGTCAGCTCGGGATCGACCCCATCCACTTCGGCGTCATCATCACCATCAACCTGGGCGTGGGCCAGCAGACCCCGCCGGTGGCCACGGTGCTCTTCACCACCAGCGCCATCGCCGGGCTGCAGTTCTGGGACGTGTTCAAGGCCGGGTGGACCTTCACCGTGGTCCTGGCCGTGGTCACGCTGGTGGTCACGTACTTCCCGCCCCTGTCGCTGTTCCTGGTCGACCTGCTGTTCCGGTAGGCGCGGTGGCGGCGCGCACGGGCGGGGAGTGGGTGGTCGAGGCCCTCCGGGCCGAGGGGGTCCGGCACGTGTTCGGCATCCCCGGCGTGCACAACCTCGCCGTCTACGACGCGCTGCTCCGGCAGTCCGACGTCCGCCACGTCCTGGCCCGTCACGAGGCCGGCGCGGCCTTCATGGCCGACGGCTACGCCCGGGCGTCCGGCCGGCCCGGCGTGGTGCTGGTCACCACCGGTCCCGGGGCGACCAACACGCTGACGCCGCTGGCCGAGTCCTGGTCGGGCTCCGTGCCGGTCCTGGTCCTCATGTCGGACGTCGCGTCGGGGCTGGTGGGGCGGGACCTCGGCGCGCTCCACGAGGTGCCCAACCAGATCGACTGCTTCCGGCCGGTGTGCCGGATGGCGGAGCTGGTGACGTCCACGGCGGACATCCCGGCGACCATCGCGGGCGCCTTCGACCTGCTGCGCACGGGGCGGCCGGGGCCCATCGCGCTCTCGATCCCCAACGACTTCCTGACCGCGCGCGCCGAAAGCGCGGTCCGCCCCGGCGGCGGGCGGCGGCCGCCCTGTCACGTGGCCGAGGTGGGGGAGGCGGCCCGGCGCCTGGCCGGGGCCGAGCGC
>JBBIOF010000197.1:0-5462 GCA_037443505.1 Candidatus Rokuibacteriota bacterium | reverse complement strand
GGCGCCCCGCGGACGGCCAGCACCCGCTGACCCGGCGTGGCCAGGTCGGCCAGCACCTCGCCGGTGTCGCGGTCGGTCACGACGGTGCCCACGGGGACCGGCAGGACCAGGTCGCGGCCGGTGGCGCCGTGCCGGTTGGCGCCCTTGCCGTGCTGCCCCCGCTCGGCCTCGTAGTGGCGCTTGTAGTGGTAGTCGAGGAGGGTTGTCAGGCGGGGGTTCGCCTCGAGCCACACGCTGCCGCCGGCGCCTCCGTCGCCGCCGTCGGGGCCGCCCCGCGGCACGTACTTCTCCCGCCGGAAACTCACGCAGCCGGCGCCTCCGTCGCCGCCCTTGACGAAGATCTCGATCTCGTCGACGAACATCGCGGGCCCGGAGGCCGCCCGCGCCGCGTCAGGCCGACGCGGCGACGACGCTCACGTAGCGCGAATCCCCCCGTCGCTCGAAGCGCACCACGCCGTCGGTCCTGGCGTAGAGCGTGTCGTCGGAGCCCCGGCCCACGTTGAGCCCGGGCTTGAACCGGCTGCCCCGCTGGCGGACCAGGATGCTCCCCCCGGTCACGAACTGGCCGGCGAAGCGCTTGACGCCCAGCATCTTCGGATTGGAGTCCCGCCCGTTGCGGGAGCTGCCCACGCCCTTCTTGTGAGCCATACCGTCAGACCTCGATCCCGGTGATCCGGACCCGGGTGGCCGCCTGACGGTGGCCCCGGTTCCGGCGGTAGTTCTTCCGGCGCTTGAACTTGACCACCGACACCTTGCGCGAGCGCGCCTGGAGCACCACCTCGCCCCGCACGCGCGCGCCCTGGAGCCGGTCGGGCGCCGCGATCACCTCGCCGTCGCGCCTGACCAGCAGCACCGAGGTGAACTCCACGGGCGCACCCGGCTGTCCGGGCAGCTTCTCGACGGAGATGACCTGGCCGGGCGTCACGCGGTACTGCTTGCCCCCTGTGGCGATGACCGCTTCCATGACTTCGGTGACCTTTCTCGGATGTTAATTGCGGCAAGCACTTATCTCACCACAGAGGTCCGCACCCCGTCAACTGCGCGGTCCACGGCCTCCGCCTCCCCCGCGGCTCAGCCCCGTGCACGGATCGCGTGATCGAGGAGCGCCACGGCTCGGCCGGGGCACCCCGCGGATTCCGGGGGGTATGGAGGGCGCCCGGCCCCGAGCCCCCCTCCTGTCAGACCGTCGGGGCCAGGTACTCGCTCAGGCGCTTGCGCAGGTAGAGCCTCGACCGGTGCACGCGGGACTTCACGGCGGGCAGGCTGATGCCGAGCGCCTCGGCGATGTCGGGGTTGGACATGCCCTCCACGTCGTGCAGGACGAGCGCGGTGCGGTAGTCGGTGGGCAGCTCCGCGATGGCGCGCTCCAGGACCTCGCGCAGCTCCCCCTGGAGGGTGCGCTCGTCGACCCGCCGCGACCAGTCGTCCATGGGCTCGAAGTGCGCGCCGTCGCCGTCGAGGGCCGGCAGCACCTCCTCGAGCGCGATCTCCCGCGCCTTGGCCCGGCGGCTCCGGAGCTTCATGTACGCCGCGTTGGCCGTGATGCGGTAGAGCCAGCTCCCGAACGCCGAATCGCCCTTGAACATGTGGATCTTGCGGCCCGCCGTCCACAACGCGTCCTGGGCCACCTCCTCGGCGTCCTCGGCCGAGCCGGTGATGCGCACCGCCAGCCGGTAGACGCGGTCGGCGTACCGCTCCACGAGCCGCTCGACGGCGTCGCCCTCCTCGCGCCGCAGCCCCTCCACCAGGGCGGCGTCGGGATCGATCCGGGGCTCGGCGGCCACCTTCACCGGACTCCGCTCTCGTAGAGCGCCAGGTGTCGCTTCATCTCCTCCACGCACTGCTCCATCACCCTGATATCCTTCGTCACCTTCGTCATGAGGATCGCACCCTCGAGCGACGCCACCAGGAACTGCGCGACCGCCTCCACCCGGCACTCCGGCTCGACGTCTCCCTGGCGCTGGGCCTCCCGCAGGGCCTCGGTGAGCCGGTCGCGCCAGACCGAGAACACCCCGGCCAGGCGAGCCCGGAAGCCCTCGTGCACGTCCGACAACTCTGAGGCCAGATTGCCGAGCGGACAGCCGCCCACGCAGTTCAGCTCGCGCTGGGTGGCGGCCACACGCTCCAGAAAACACCGGATCCGGGCCAGCGGTGAAATGTCGGGGTTGGAAAAGCACGGGTCGAGCGTCCGCCGGAGGAAGGCGGCCACGATCTCGTCCAGGATCGCGTAGCCGAGGTCCTCCTTGCTCTTGAAGTAGTGGTAGAAGCTGCCCTTGCCGACCCCGCTCTCCCGGAGGACGTCGTCGATCGAGGTGTGGTTGTAGCCGTGGATCTGGATCAGGCGGGTGGCCGCCCCGACGATGACGTCGCGGGTGGACCTGCCGTCGCGGGAACGGGCAGGGAAGGTCGTGTCGCTTGCCATGCTCTGTACCGACTGGTCGGTACAACGATACCCCCCGGGTGCCGCCGAGTCAACAAGTCAGCAAGGTCAATCCCGTACGGGACTTACGCTGCGGCCGCCGGAGCCCGGGGGTGCCGGTATAATCCCGCCGATGCAGACGACACCCGCCGCCGCGGGGCTGCCGGTCACCGACCGGCCAGGCTCCCGCCGGTTCGCCGCGGCGCTCCTGGTGACGGCGGTCGCCGCGCTCCTGATCCTGCCGGCCGTCGGCCGGCAGGTGCTCACCAGCTCGGACGAGGCCCGGTTCGTCCTCCTCGCTCGAGACATGCTCGACCGCGGCGTCTGGTTCGACGCCGCAGTCAGGGAGAAGCAGTACCGGAACAAGCCCCCGCTCTACCCGTGGAGCATCGTCGTCGCGGCACGGCTGACGGGCGGCGTCACCGAGTTCGCGGCGGGGCTGCCGGTGGCCGTCGCGGCCATCGGGACGGTGCTGGCCACCTTCCTGCTCGGCGACCGACTGTTCGGGTGGCGGGCGGGGGCCACGGCGGGCCTGATGCTCGCCACGACGTACGGATTCTTCCAGCACAGCCTCGAGCTCCTCCCCGACATGCTGGTGCTCGTGTTCGTCACGCTGGCCGGCTGGGCGTTCTGGCGCTCCACCGCAGAGTCCGGGAGGCGGTGGCGGGCGGTCTTCTGGGCCGCCGTCGGTCTGGCCGTCTTCAGCAAGGGCCCCCTGGGACTGCTCCCGCTCGCGCCCATCGCCGTCTGGCTGCTCGCCGTCGAGGGCCGCGCCGGCCTCCTCCGCCTCTGGAGCCCCCTCGGCCTCGCGCTCTTCGCAGGGATCACCCTGCTCTGGGTGGTCCCCTTCCTCATGCTCGGCGCCGGCAGCTTCGGAGAAACGGTGGTCTGGACCGACTGGCTCGACTGGTACTTCGGCGCGCCGCGCCTGCGCCGCCTGGACACGCTGCTCGACCTGGCCCTGGGTCTGGTCCCGTGGACGTTCGCCGCCCCGCCGGTGCTGGCCGCCGCCTGGCGGTCGCGCCGGGAGCCGGCGGTGCGCTTCGCGCTGCTCTGGTGCCTGGTGCCGCTGGTGGTGGTGATCCTCTCCGAGAACGTGCGGCGGCGGTACCTGCTGCCGGTCTACCCGGGTGCGGCGCTGCTCGTGGCCTGGTGGGCCGCCACCGGCCGGATGGTGCCGAGCCTGGCCGCACGGGTCATGGCGTGGGCCGCCCTGGGCGCCTCGCTGGCGGCGGTGACCGCGCTCCTCTGGGCGGGGTCGGCCGACCAGTTCCTGCCGCCGCTGGCGCCGGCGACGGTGCCGCTGTACGCGGCCGTCGTCCTGCTGGGGCTCTGCTTCTTCCACGCGCTCCGCACGGCGCGTCCGCGCCTGCTGCTGGGCGGCGGGATCGTCCTCACGCTGGTCGTGCTCGGCTGGGGCATCTGGCCGTATATTCGCTGGGTGAACAGCACGCAGGACTTCCGGGGACTGGCCGCGCTGGTGGAGCGGCACGCACGCGGCGGGCCGGTGGCCGTCTACGGCGGCCGCTTCTTCGAGCTCGACTACTACCTGGGCCGCCACCTGGTGCGGCTCCGGAGCGCCCCCGAGTTTCGCGAGTACCTGACCCGGGCCGGCGCGCCCGTCGTCGTGGTGGACGGACGCGCCTGGCGCGAGCTCCAGGGCCAGATGCCCCCGTCCGTGCGGGTCCTGGAGACCATGCACGTCCGGTCGTGGGACATGCGGCTGCTGCGAGCCGAGGGCGCCCGGCAGGCCGGCGGGCGCCCGGACGAGCGGACGTCCTCCGGCCTCCCGGCCGTCGCTCCGTGACGTCGCCCGCCCCGGTCATGCCCGGCGCGGCGCCGTCTCCCGCGCGATGGGGCCGGCCTGGATCCGTCCTCGCCCTCCTCGGCGTCCTGGTCCTCGCATCCGTCCTCTTCGCCGTGCCCGCCGGCCGCCGCCCCTTCTGGTCGTCCGACGAGGCGCGCTTCGCGCTGCTCGCGCAGGACATCCTGAGCCACGGCCGGTGGCTGGTGCCCGAGCTGCGCGGGCAGCTCTACCTGAACAAGCCCCAGCTCTACTTCTGGAGCATCGCCCTGGCCTCCCTGCCCGCCGGCCGCGTGACCGAGGCCACCGCGGCCCTGCCCTCGGTGCTCTCCGCGGTCGCGACGGTGGCGGGGGTGATCGCGATCGGACGCCTGGTCTGGGGGGCCACGGCCGGGCTCCTGGCGGGCCTGGTGCTGGCCACGACGCCCATGTACTTCGTGTTCGCTCACCAGGTGCTGGCCGACGTGATGATGACCGCCTGGATGACGTGGGCGCTCTACTTCTTCCTCCGCACGGCCCGGGACGGCGGAGGCGCCGCCTCCGTGGTGGCCTTCTACCTCTGCGTCGGCGCCGCCGTCCTGTCCAAGGGCCCCGCGGGCCTCGCCGTCCTGGCCGGCGTCCTGGTGGCCGCCGCGCTGGCTGACGGGGCGGCCGGGCTGCGGCGACTCCGTCCTGGCTGGGGCCTCGGGCTCCTCCTGCTCTTCGCGCTGCCGTGGGTCGTGCCCTACCTCGTCGAATCCCGGGGCCGCTTCACCGACGCGGTCCTCCTGGGCCACTACCGCACCTGGTACTTCGGCGGCGACCTCGCCCCCCGGCTCTGGACCCTCGCGCGGATCCCTCTGAACTTCCTGCCGTGGGCGACCTTCCTCGCGGGCGCGGCGGTGTGGTGGCGGGGGAGGCCCGACCCGGGGCGGCGGCGCATCGCGCTGGCCACGCTGACGGTGGCCGCAGTGCTGTCCTTCTCGGGGGTGCACCGGGCCCGGTACGAGCTTCCCGTGTATCCGGGCCTCGCGCTGCTCACAGCCGAGTTCCTCGCCCGGGGCGGCGGCGACCGGCGGGGCCGGGCGCTGCTCGGGGCCGGCGCCGTGGGCTTCGCCCTCGTCGCCCTCGCGGGCTCCGAAGAGCCGTCTCAGCTCGGCCACGTCGATGCCGTCGAGCAGCGATTCACCGCTGAGATCCTCACCGGGCTCGCGTTCGTATGCGACCAGGACACGGGAGATGCCGGGCTCCATCGCGTAC
>JBBIOF010000196.1:0-5470 GCA_037443505.1 Candidatus Rokuibacteriota bacterium | reverse complement strand
CCCTGGAGGCCGAGCGGGCGATCCGGGTGCAGGCCGAGGCGCGCTGGGAGGCCGCCCGGCAGGGCGTGGAGGAGCAGCGGCGGCTGCTCGCCGACGCCCAGGCTCGCCTGGGCGACACCTTCAGGGCGCTGGGCGCGGAGGCGCTCCGCGAGAGCTCGGCCTCCTTCCTCACCCTGGCCCGGGAGCGGCTCGAGGCCGAGCTGGCGCGGCGCCAGGAGGCCCTCGACGCGCTGGTGCGCCCGCTGGCCGAGGCGCTCGGCCGGTACGAGGCCCAGCTCCGCGACCTCGAGGCGAGCCGCCGGCAGGCATACGGGAGCCTGGAGCAGCAGGTCCGCCAGCTCGCGCTCCAGAGCGCGGAGCTCCAGCGGGAGACGGGCAACCTGGTGACCGCGCTGCGCACGCCCAAGGTGCGGGGCCGGTGGGGCGAGATCACGCTCCACCGCGTCGTGGAGCTGGCCGGCATGGCCGAGCACTGTGACTTCGCCGAGCAGGTCACCGTGGAGGGCGAGGGCGGGCGCCTCCGCCCGGACATGGTGGTGCGGCTGCCGGGCGGGCGCCGGATCGTGGTGGACGCCAAGGTGCCGCTCACGGCGTACCTGGACGCGGTGGCGGCCCGCACGCCGGAGGAGCGCGCCGCCGCGCTGTCCCGGCACGCCGGCCAGGTGCGCCAGCACATGACCGCGCTCGCGGCGCGGGCCTACTGGGAGGAGTTCGCCGGCGCGGCGGAGCTGGTGGTGATGTTCATCCCGGGCGAGGCCTTCGTGGCGGCCGCGGCGGAGGCCGACCCGGCTCTCCTGGAGGACGGCATGGCCCGGCGGGTGGTGGTGGCCACCCCGACCACGCTCATCGCGCTCCTCCGCGCGGTGGCCTACGGCTGGCGCCAGGAGCGGATCGCCGAGAACGCGGAGCGGATCAGCGACCTGGGCCGCCAGCTCTACGACCGCCTGCGCACCCTGGGCGAGCACTTCGACGAGCTGGGCCGGTCGCTGGCCCGGGCGACCGCGGCGTTCAACCGCGCGGTGGGCTCCATGGAGTCGCGGGTGCTGCCGGCCGCGCGCCGCTTCCGCGACCTGGGCGCCGCGGCCGGAGCCGAGATCCCGCCGCTGGAGGCCGTGGACCAGCAGCCGCGCGAGCTGGCGGCCCCGGAGTTCCCGCGCCAGCTCGACGTCACGGAGCGCGAGCCGTGATCCTGACCGCCGTCGACTGGATCGTCATCGTCCTCTACTTCGCGGGCTCCATCGCCATCGCCCTGGCCTACTCGGGGCGGGCCCGCTCGTCGTCCCAGGAGTTCTTCCTCTCCGGGCGCTCCGTGCCCTGGTGGCTGGCCGGCACCTCCATGGTGGCCACCACCTTCGCGGCCGACACGCCGCTGGCGGTCACCGGCCTCACCGTGAAGTACGGGATCGCCGGCAACTGGCTGTGGTGGTCGTTCGTGATGAGCGGGATGCTCACGGCCGTGCTCTACGCGCGGCTCTGGCGGCGGGCGGGGGTCATGACCGACGCGGAGTTTGCCGAGATCCGCTACTCCGGGCGGGCGGCGGCGTTCCTGCGGGGCTTCCGGGCCTGCTACCTCGCCCTGGGCGTGAACGCCATCATCATCGGCTGGGTCACCTCGGCCATGGCGAAGATCCTGGGCCTCACCCTGGGGGTGGGGAAGTGGCAGGCGACCGTGGGGCTCTTCGTCCTGACCGGCCTCTACTCGGCCCTGGCCGGGCTCTGGGGCGTGCTGGTCACCGACTTCTTCCAGTTCGCGCTGGCCATGACGGGCTGCATCGCGCTGGCCGTCTTCGCCCTGGGCGCGGTGGGCGGCCTGGGAGGCCTGCTGGCCGCGCTGCACGCGCGCTTCCCCGACGGCGCCCCGCTGCGCCTGGTGCCGGACCTCGACTCGGCGTGGATGCCCGCCCTCACCTTCTTCGTCTACGTCGCGGTCAACTGGTGGGCCTCGTGGTACCCGGGCGCCGAGCCGGGCGGGGGCGGCTACGTGGCCCAGCGCATCATGTCGGCGCGCGACGAGCGCCACGCGCTGCTGGCCGCCGTCTGGTTCAACGTCGCCCACTACGCGCTCCGGCCGTGGCCCTGGATCCTGGTCGCGCTGGTCTCCATGGTCCTCTACCCCGGGCTCGCCGACCCCGAGTCCGGCTACGTCCGGGTGATGGTGGACCACCTGCCGCCCTTCTGGCGGGGCCTGCTGCTGGCCGCGTTCTTCGCCGCCTACATGTCGACCATCTCGACCCAGCTGAACTGGGGCGCCTCGTACCTGGTGAACGACGTCTACCGCCGGTTCTGGGCGCAGGGCCGCGGCGAGCGCCACTACGCGGCGGTCGGTGCCGCGGCCACCCTGGTGATGATGACCGTGAGCGGCGCGGCCACCTACTTCATCGGCTCGGTGGAGGGGGCGTGGAAGTTCCTGCTGGCCGTGGGCGCGGGGACGGGCCTGGTGTACCTGCTCCGCTGGTACTGGTGGAGGATCAACGCCTGGTCCGAGGTGAGCGCCATGGCCGCCGCCTTCGTGGTCTCCATGGGCGCGCAGCTCGGCTTCGGGCTGAGCGGCGAGGACCCGCGCGGCTTCGCGCGGCTGCTCCTCTGGACCACCGGCCTCACCACGGTGGTGTGGCTGGCCGTGACCTACCTGACGCCCGCGGAGCCGGCCGAGCGCCTGCGCGCCTTCTACGCGCGGGCGAGGCCCGGCGGTCCCGGCTGGCACGCCGTGACGGCGGACGCGTCCGCCGACGGACGCCTCGGCGCGGGCCTGGTGCAGTGGGCGGTCGGCTGCGTCGTCGTCTATCTGGGCCTGTTCGGCATCGGCGCCCTGCTCCTGGGCCGGCGCCTTCACGGCCTCGCGGCGCTGGCGCTGGGGGGCGTCCTGATCGCCTACCTGGTCCGCGCCACGGCCGCCGCGCGCCCGGCACCGGCTCCGGCGCGCGTGCTATGATGGATCATCTTCAGTTCCGGCGAGGAGGCCGATGACGCACATCCCCATCCAGGTCTACGGCATCAATCTCCTGGTCCGGCTGCTGCCGGAGGGGCCCGCCGACGTGCGCGTGCACTGTCCCAAGGGCTCGCCGATCCGGTACGGGGAGGTGGTCGCCCGGGGGGACGGCTTCGACGAGGGCGCCAGCGCCTTCCGCGAGATGCCGGGCCTCAAGACCGTGGTGGCCTTCGAGGAGAGCGCCGAGGAGGTCGAGGGGCACTACTTCTACGTCGCCGGCGAGGAGTATCGGGTCATCCGGCTGGACGCCGTGATCCTGTCCTTTCCCCACGAGTAGCCCGTCCCGGTTGGCCCCCTCGAGCCGGCTGCGCGCAGCGCTCGCCCGTATCGACGAGTCGGAGCTGGTCGCGCTCACCCGCGACCTGGTCCGCATCCCCAGCGTCCCGAGCGCGGGCGATCCCGCCGGCGGCGAGGCGGCCGTCGCCGAGCACGTCGAGCACTGGCTGCGCAAGGAGGGCTTCGACGTCGAGGTCCAGCCGGTCGCGCCCGGCCGCCCGAACGTGGTGGCCGCACTGGGCGAGGCGGGCCGGGGCCCCACCCTCCTGCTCGAGGGCCACACCGACGTCGTGACCGAGGGCGATCCCGACGCCTGGCGCTTCCCGCCGTTCTCGGGAGAGCTGGCGGAGGGCCGCGTCTGGGGCCGCGGGGCCGCCGACATGAAGGGCGGGCTGGCCGCCGCCATGATCGCCGCGGCGGCCATCAGGCGGAGCGGCGTGCGGCTGGGCGGTCGGCTGGTGGTGGGCGCGCTGGTGGACGAGGAGGGCGAGATGCTGGGCGCGCGCCACTTCTGCGCCACGCCCATCGGCCGCGAGGTGAGCGCCGCCATCGTCTGCGAGCCCGAGGACAACCAGCTCTGCCTCGAGCAGCGCGGGGTGGTGTGGGCGCACGTGACCGTGCACGGGCGGATGGCCCACGGGGCCATGCCGGAGGCGGGCGTGAACCCGGTGGCCGCGCTCGGCGCGCTGCTCGACGAGAGCCGCCGGCTCGAGCGCACGCTCCGGCGACTCTGCCGCCGGAGCCCGCACCTTTGCCCGCCCACCGTGACGCCCACGGTGGTCCAGGCCCCGGTGAGCGGACGCCCACAGCGGAACGTCATCCCCGGCGCCGCCCGGGCCGTGCTGGACGTCCGGCTCACCCCGGGTCCGGACGAGACCGCCATCACGGCCGCCATCGACGAGGCCTGCCAGGCGGTCGCCGCGCGCTGCCCCGGGGTGCGCGTGGAGTGGCAGCCCGTGGGCGGCGTGAGGCTGGCCACGCGGGTGGACCGCAGCGAGCGCCTGGTACGCGCGATGGTGTCCGGGGTGCGCCAGGCCACGGGGCGGCGAGCCGTGTTCGGCGGCGTGCCGGGCTCGACGGACGGCACGATCCTGCGCTCGACCCTGGGCATCCCCATCGTCACGTGCGGGCCAGGCGACCGGCTCATCCCCCACCAGGTGGACGAGTACGTGGATGTTGCACAGCTGGTCGATGCTGCCAGGATTTATGTCGCGTCGGCGCTGAACTTCCTCGAGGCATGAGCGACGCCCCCAGGCTGAGGCCCGTCGAGGCGTTCCCCGTGGAGCAGGACGGGCGGCGGCTCGTGGCCCTGCGCGATCCCGCCGGCTACGCCTCCTCCATCCTCCTGCTGCCGTCGCCGGTGGTGGAGATCGTCGCCATGCTGGACGGCCGGCACACGGTGCTCGACATCCAGGCCGAGCTGGTGCGCCGCCACGGGGAGATCGTTCCCCGCGCGGACATCGAGGGCGTGCTGGAGGCGCTGGACAAGCACGGGTTCATGGACAGCCCCCGCTTCACCGCGCTCAGGGCGGAGACCGACGGCCGGTTCCTGGCGGCGCCGGTCCGCCCGGCGGCCCATGCCGGCAGCGCGTACCCCGCCGAGCCGGACGAGCTCCGGCGGGCGTTCGGCGCATTCTTCGCGCCGCCGGATGGCCCGGGCCCCATCGACTGGTCGGCGCCGGGCGGCGGCCTGCGCGGCCTGATCGCGCCCCATATCGACTTCCACCGCGGCGGGCCCGCCTACGCCTGGGCGTACCGCGATCTGGCCGAGCGCTCGGACGCCGACCTGTTCGTGATCCTTGGCACCTGCCACGCGGGCATGCCCGACCCGTTCGCCCTCAGACGCAAGGACTTCGAGACGCCGCTCGGCCCCGTCCGGGTGGACCGCGACCTCGTGGAGCGCCTGGCCGGGCGCGCGGGACAGGATTGCTTCGCCTCCGAGGCGGCGCATCGCGTCGAGCACTCCATCGAGTTCCAGGCGGTGTTCCTCGCGTACCTCTACGCCGGCCGGCGCGACTTCACCGTGGTCCCGGTGCTGGCGAGCTTCGTCCACGAGGCGCTGGCCCAGGGCCGGAGCCCCGAGGACGATCCCCGGGTACCGCGGTTCATCGACGCGCTCCGGGACGCCGTCGCCGCCAGCGGCCGCCGGGCGGTGGTCGTCGCCGGCGCCGACCTCGCGCACGTGGGCCCGCGCTTCGGCGACCC
>JBBIOF010000195.1:0-5521 GCA_037443505.1 Candidatus Rokuibacteriota bacterium | reverse complement strand
GGGCGCGCACCAGGCTGGCCGCCGTCTCCGGGTCGAAGACCACCGGCACCTCCGCCGTGGGCACCTTGCGCGCCCCCAGGCGCCGCAGCGCGCGGCCCGCGGCCGTCCGCCCCACCGAGGCCGGGTCCTCCAGGCGGGCCCGCTTGCGCGCCATGGAGTACCAGGCGTCCCGCTGCATCTCGCCGTCGCGGCGGGCCACCGGCGAGACGGTGATGCCGAACGCCGACGTCTCGTAGGTCCCGGCGAACCCGGACGACGTCGCGTAGGTATAGCGGGCGTGCCGGTCCCAGTACTCGGCGCCCTCGGAGTTGGCGATCCGCGGGTCGGCCTCCAGGGCCGCGGCCTCGGCGCGGCGGGCCGTCGCGATCTTCTCCTCGGGCGAGGGGTCGGCGGCCTCCCGGTCCACCAGGTCGAGGTCGGGGACGCGGTCGATCAGCGAGGCCGGGTCGGGCAGGCCCGCGTGCGGGTCCTCCGCGGTCGCGCGCGCCAGCGCGGTCGCCTCGTCCACCAGCCGCTCCAGCGAGGCCCGCGACAGGTCCGAGGTGGACGACGCGGCGGAGGCTCGGCCGGCGAAGACGCGCAGCGACAGCCGGCGGTCCTGCGCGTGGGTGACCGTCTCCACCTCGCCCAGCCGCACGGTGGCGCTGAACTGACGCTCCTCCACCAGGAAGCCGTCGGCGGCGGTGGCTCCCCGGACGGTCGCCCGGCGGAGCACGTCGAGCAGCAGGTCCGCGCCCGGCGCCGTCACACCTGCGTCCCCCCGACCGTCATGCCGTCGATCCGCACCGTCGGCAACCCCACCCCCACCGGCACCGACTGGCCGTCCTTGCCGCAGGTGCCGATGCCCTCGTCGAGCTGGAGGTCGTGCCCCACCCGCGTGACCCGCGTGAGCGCGTCGGGACCGTTGCCGATCAGGGTGGCTCCCTTGACCGGCGCGGTCACGCGCCCGTCCTCGATCAGGTATGCCTCGCTGGCGGAGAAGACGAACTTCCCGCTGGTGATGTCCACCTGGCCGCCCCCGAACGCCACGGCGTAGAGCCCGCGGCGGACCGAGCGCACGATGTCCTCGGGCGCGTCCTGGCCGGCCAGCATGAAGGTGTTGGTCATCCGCGGCAGCGGCGGGTGCGCGTAGGACTCCCGGCGCCCGTTGCCCGTGGGGCGCATGCCCATCAGGCGCGCGTTGAGCCGGTCCTGCATGTAGCCCGTCAGCACGCCCCGCTCGATGAGCACGGTCCGGCCCGTGGGGGTGCCCTCGTCGTCCACGTTCAGCGACCCGCGACGGTTGGGGATGGTGCCGTCGTCCACCACGGTGACCAGCTCGGAGGCGACCCTCTGGCCGAGCCGCCCCGCGAAGGCCGACACGCCCTTGCGGTTGAAGTCGCCCTCGAGGCCGTGCCCCACCGCCTCGTGCAGCAGGATGCCCGGCCAGCCCGGGCCGAGGACGACGGTCATCGTGCCGGCCGGCGCCTGCACCGCCCCCAGCTTCAGCGCGGCCTGGCGGGCCGCGTCGGCCGCGAAGCGCCGCCAGCGCTCCCCCTCCAGGAAGAAGTCGAACGCCACGCGGCCGCCCCCGCCGGACGTGCCGACCTCGCGCCGGCCGCCCTCCTCCGCGATGGCCGTCACGCTGAGCCGCGTCAGCGGGCGGATGTCCCCCACCGTCCAGCCGGACGCGGTCACCAGCATGACGACCGCGTCCTCGCTGCTGAGGGAGACGATCACCTGGGTGATCCGGGGGTCGCAGGCCCGGGCCGCCTGGTCCACGCGGCGCAGGAGGTCGAGCTTGCGCCCGAGATCGGCCGCGACCGGCGGCTCGGCCAGCGCGTAGAGGTCGTGGGGCCTCCCGCCGGGCACCGCCACCACCCCGGACGCGCCCGTCCGGTCCGCGATGGCGCGGGCCTGCCGGGCGGCCGCCTCCAGGTTCCGGACCGAGATCTCGTCGGTGTGGGCGTAGCCCGTGCGCGTGCCGGCCAGTGCGCGCACCCCGGCCCCCTGGCTCACGTGCCGCGCCGCCTTCTTCACCACGCCCTCCTCGAGCACCAGGTCCTCGTTGACACGGTACTCGAGGTAGACGTCGGCATCGTCCACCGCGCCCCGGAGCGCGGTCCCGAGCAGCCGGTCCATCAGGGACGGCGTGACGTCGAACCGGTCGGCGAAGAAGCGCTCCGGAGCGGTACGAACCAGGCCAGCCATCACAGTGGGACTCCCCTGGGATCGGTCACGGAGGGCTCTCATCGTAGCCCGGGCCCTGCCGCAGCCCAAAGTTTTTCGCGAATCGATGAAACCCGAGGAAAAGCTTACGCTTCCGCGGCCGCGTTCGCCACCCGCCGCGGCGGATCACGCGGTGCTCTGGAAGGCCTGGATGATCTCGTGGATCCGGCGCAGCCCGACCATGAGCGACGGCCCCGGCGCCAGGATGTCGGCGCCGTCGATCTCGTGGATCTGGCCCAGCTTCACCGCGGTGACCTTGTCCCAGCCCTGCCGGCGGGCGATGGCCTCCCGGTCGACCGGCTTGCCGCACCAGGAGGCCAGCACGATCTGGGGATCGCGCCGGACGACCTCCCCGGCGCTCACCACGCGGTCGGAAGCCCGGTGGGCGCCGCGGAGCTCCGCGAACACGTCGCGGCCCCCGGCGATCTCGATCAGCTCCGAGACCCACCGGATGCCGCTGATCATGGGGTCGGGCCACTCCTCGAAGTACACCCGGGGCCGGTCGGGCCACACGCTGGAGTACTCCCGGACCTGCCTGACCTCGTCCCGCATGTCCTGCACGAGGGCCCGGGCCGCGCCCTCGCAGCCGAGCGCGCCACCGATGAGCAGGATGGCGCGCAGGACGTCGTCGAACGAGCGCTGGTTGGTGCAGAGCACCGCCACGCCGGCGGCCACCAGGTCGCGGACCACGTCCTTCTGGAGGTCGGAGAAGGCCAGCACCAGGTCGGGCTCCAGCGCGAGGATCCGGTCGAGGCGGAACGTGGTGAAGCCCCCGACGCGCGCCTTCTCGCGGGCCGCCTCCGGGCGCCACGCCGTGCCGGGCACGCCCACCACCCGGTCGCCCGCGCCCACCAGGTGGGCGATCTCCGCGGTCTCGGCCGTGAGGCAGACGACCCGCCGCGGGAAGCCGATGGCGACCTTGCCGTACACGCCGGGCGCCGGGCTGCCGGGACCCCGTCAGCCCTCGTACGTCTCGCGCCGCGCCAGGCCGCGCTGGAACGCGAGGTACTGCTCGCGGGTCATGGGCGGGCGCGCCCGGGAGAGCACGTGGCGGGCACCCGCGGCGCCGTCGGCCAGCAGGTCGACGACCATGGCCGCCAGGGCCTTGGCCGGCACCACGTACGCGAGGGGCCGGTCCACGACGGCGTAGTCGGGCCCGTGGCCGGTGCCCACGGCGCCGCCCACGTAGGGGTGGAGCACGGGCATCACCTGCGAGAGGTCGCCCATGTCCGTGGAGCCCGTGCGGTGGCCGATCTGGCGGACGTTCGCCTCGCCCACCAGCTCGGCCGCCCGGGCCCGGAAGAGGTCGGCCATGACGGGGTCGCACGTCATGGGCATGTAGCCCGGCAGCGTCTCGATCTCGACCTTCGCCCCCAGGGCCAGGGCGCCCGCGCGGAGCGCGCGGTCCACCTTCCGGTCGGCGGCGAGGATCGCCTCCACGGTCCGGCCGCGCACGTAGGTCTCCAGGCGGACCTCCGCCGGGATCACGTTCACCTGCGAGCCGCCGTGGGTGATGATCGGGTGGACGCGGATGGTGTCCTCGTCGCGGAACGTCTCCCGCAGGGCGTTGATGGCCGCCAGGCCGATCTGGGCCGCGTAGAGGGCGTTGATGCCCATGTGCGGGGCGCCGCCGGCGTGGGCGGCACGCCCGATGTAGCGCACGGTCTTCACGATGCAGCCGTTGTTCGACTGGGGCACCCCCGCCTTGCCGTCCTCGGGGCGGGACGTGGTGTGGACCATCATGGCGAGGTCCACGTCGTCGAAGTGGCCCAGCCGGAGGAGCTCGGGCTTGCCCCCCAGGAACTCGATCCGCCCCTGCCGCGCCTGGCTCACGCGCCACTCCACGTCGCCGTACTCCTCCGCGGGCACCGCGAAGAAGACGACGCGGCCCGCGAGGTGCCGGGCCGCGCCCGCGTCCACGAGCCCCATGGCGCAGCCCAGCAGCCCCGCGACCTGCGCGTTGTGGCCGCACGCGTGGGCCGCCCTGGTCTCCGGGTCGGCCTCCGGGTGCCCCGCCACCACCAGGGCGTCCAGCTCCCCCAGCACGGCGAAGGTCGGCCCGTCGCCCGCCCTCCCCTCGAGGTCAGCCCGCACCCCAGTCAGGGCGAGCCCGGACCGCGGCTCGAGCCCCAGCCGGCCCAGCGTCTCCTCCACCAGCCGGGAGGTCTTCACCTCCTTGAAGCCGAGCTCGGGGTGGCGGCGGATCCGCTCTCCCAGCGCGACGATCTCCTCGCTCCTCCGGTCGATGGCCTCCCAGACCTTTCGCTTCAGCTCGTCTTTCGTCATGTTTCTCCGGATCCTGGAAGTCGTTGCGGGAGAAACTCCTCGAGGTCCATCGGGGGCCGCCCCTCGGTGATCCAGCGGGCCATCGCCACGGCCGTGACCGGTGCCAGGAGGATGCCGTTCCGGAAGTGTGCGGTCGCCACCCAGAGCCGGTCGATGCCCGGCCACGGACCGAGGACCGGGAGCCCGTCGGGCACCCACGGCCGGAAGCCGCACCAGGTGCGCGTCACCGGCACCTCCGCCAGGCTGGGCACCAGGTCGATGGCGCCTCGCAGCAGCCAGGCCACGCCCTCCGCGGTGACCGCCCGCTGGAAGCCGGCGCGCTCCACCGTCGCGCCCACCAGCAGCTCGCCCGACGGCCGCGGCACCAGGTACACCTCCCCGTGGACGCAGTGGGTGAGCACCGGCGGGACGTGAGCGAGGGCGACCATCTGGCCCCGCCTCGGCTCCACCGGGAGCCGGACACCCGCCGAGGCGAGCACCTCGCCGGTCCAGGCGCCCGCCGCCACCAGGACCTGGTCGCCCTCGAAGCGCTCGCCCTCGGCGAGGACGCCCCGGGCGCGGCCACCGTCCACCAGGAGCCGCGACACGGCGCGCCCGGCGTGGATCTCGACGCCGGCCGCGGCGGCGGCCTGCGCGTAGGCCACCACCAGGCGCTGGTTGTTCACCCAGCGGTCGCCCCGGACGAAGACGGCGCCGCGGATGCGGGGCGACAGTGCGGGCTCCCGGGTGTGCACCTCCTTGGCGTCCAGCACCTCCGCGCCGAACTCGTCGCCCAGGGCCCAGGCGCGCGCTTCCTCCTCGCCGGGCGTGCGGAGGAACGGGTAGATCGTCCCCCGGGTCACGTACTCGACGTCGATGCCCGTCCGCTCCCGTAGATCCTCGACCACCTTCGGGTAGAGGCGCCAGCTCGCCACGGCCAGGTCCCGGAAGGCGCGCGCCGAGGCCTCGCCCAGGGGGGCCAGCATGCCGGCGGCCGCGCCGGACGCCTCGGCCCCGGGGGCGGCGCGCTCGAGCAGCGTCACCTCGC
>JBBIOF010000194.1:0-5551 GCA_037443505.1 Candidatus Rokuibacteriota bacterium | reverse complement strand
GCGCGCTCGCCGCTCACGCCGGGCGTCGTGCTGGAGATCGCGGCGGGCGGCACCGTGGCCCTCGCCTACGCGACGCTGGAGCAGTTCCAGATCCCGCTGCGCGGCGGGCGCGAGTTCGGCCTGGGCCGCACGGGGGTCGCGCGGCTGCTCATGACCGTGCAGGTGTTCGACATCGCCTGCCTGCTGCCCTTCGGCGTGCTGGCCGACCGGGTGGGCGCCGCGCGGGTGCTGGGGGGCGTGCTGCTGCTCTTCGCCGTGGCGGTCGGCCTGGTGGCCTACGGCGACTTCCCGTCGCTGGTCCTGGGCTGCGCCCTCTTCGGCGTGGGGATGGCCGGCTGGACGCTGCCGCTCAGCGTGCTGCGGCGGGAGACGGCGCCGGCCGAGGTCGGCTGGCGGACCGCGCTCTACCGGGTCGGCGTGGACGGCGGGATCTTCCTCGGCCCGTTCCTGTCGGGGCTGACGGCGACCGCCGCGCCCGCCCTGCTCCCCGGGCTCCTGATCGCCGCGCTGGCGGTGGTGGCCCTGGTCCTCCTGCGCCGTCAGCCGCCGACGCCCAGGTAGGTGGCGGTCACCCGGGCGTCGGCCCGCAGGGCGTCGGGCGTGCCCTCGAAGACGACCGTGCCGTGGTCGATCACGTAGACGCGGTCGGCCAGGCGCAGCGCCATCTCGGCGTTCTGCTCCACCAGCAGCATGCTGACGCGCTCGCGCTTGAGCTGCTGGATGGTGCCCATCACGGTCTCGACCACCAGCGGGGCCAGGCCCTGCGAGGGCTCGTCGAGGAGCAGGAGGTCCGGCCCGGTCAGCAGGGCCCGGGCGATGGCGAGCATCTGCTGCTCGCCGCCGGACAGGAAGCGGCCCTTGCGGTCCAGGACCTCGCGGAGCTTGGGGAAGCGCTCCAGCACCCCCTCGAGCTGCCAGCGCGAGCCCGGGCGGCGCGCGATGTCCAGGTTCTCGCGGGCCGTGAGGTAGGAGAAGATGCCGCGCGTCTCTGGCACCAGCGCGATCCCCAGCCGCGAGACGTGGTGGGCCGGCCGGCCGGCGATGTCCTCGCCCCGGAAGACGATCTGGCCCCGCCGGGGCGGCGTGAGCCCCGTGATGGCGCGGAGGGTGGTGGTCTTGCCCGCCCCGTTCCGCCCCAGCAGCGCCACCACCTCGCCCTCGTCCACGCGCAGGCTGAGCCCGTGCAGCACGTGGGCCAGGCCGTAGTAGGTGTCGATCCCGCGGACGTCGAGGATCACGGGGCGGCGATCCCGCCGAGGTAGGCGCGCCGGACCTCGGGGTCCTTCTGGATCTCGGCCGGGGTCCCCTCGGCGATCAGGCTGCCGAAGTGCATCACCGAGATCCGGTCGGAGATGGTCATGATGACGTCCATCTTGTGCTCGATGAGCACGATGGTGTAGCGCCCCTTGAGCCCCCGCACGAGGTGGACCATGCGCCGCGTCTCCTCGGGGCTCAGCCCCGCGGCCGGCTCGTCCAGCAGGAGCAGGCGCGGCGCCGCGGCCAGCGCGATGGCCAGCTCGAGCTGCCGCTGCTCGCCGTGGGAGATCTCCCGTGCCCGCTGGCCTGCCCGGTCGGCCAGCCCCACCTCGGCGAGGGCCGCCAGGGCCCGCTCCCGGACCTCGGGGAAGCGCTCCGCCCGCCGCCAGGCGAGCCCCCTCCAGGAGCCGCGGGCGAAGGCCGCCACCCACACGTTGTCGAGGACGGTGAGGGCGGGGAACACGTTGGTGCGCTGGAAGGAGCGGGCGATCCCCAGGTGCGCGATCCGCTGGGGCGGCGTGCCCGTGATGTCGCGGCCGTCGAAGAAGATGCGCCCGGAGGTCGGCGTGAGCTGGCCCGTCAGGAGGTTGAAGAGCGTGGTCTTGCCGGCGCCGTTCGGCCCGATGATCGAGTGCAGGGTGCCCGGCGCCACCGCCAGGGAGACCTCGCTGACCGCGGTCAGCGCGCCGAAGGCCCGGGTCAGGCGCTCGGTCCTAAGCAGCGGCAAGGCGCCTCCGCCAGGCCAGGAGCCGGTCCCACGCCTCCACCACGCCGCCCCGGAAGAAGAGGACGACGATCACGAAGGCCACGCCAAGCAGGAGCGGCCAGCGCTGCCAGATGACGCTCACGGACTCGCTGAGCCAGATGAAGACGAAGCTGCCGATGACGGGGCCGTAGAGCGAGCCGCTGCCGCCGATCAGGGTGGCGAAGACCACGTTGCCCGAGAACACGAAGCCGATGGCCTCGAGGGGGACGATCCCGAAGAGCATGGCGTAGAGGACGCCCGCGGCGCCCGAGTAGGCCCCGCCGATGACGAAGGCCAGCAGCTTGAACCAGCGGGCGGGGTACCCCACCGCCTCCGCCCGCACCTCGTTCTCGCGGATGGACACCAGGATCTTGCCCAGCGGCGAGGCCACGATGCGCTCCATGCCCCAGAGCGCCAGGAGGAACAGGGCGGCCACGAAGGCGTAGTAGGCCAGCGAGCCGCTCAGGTCCACGCCCAGGACAGGCGGCCGGGGCACGCCGGGCATCCCGTCCTCCCCGCCCGTCACCGACGTCCACTGGTACGCGGTGAAGTAGAACATCTGGTTCAGGGCGAAGGTGAGCATGATGAAGTAGAGGCCGGAGCGCTGGACGCAGAGGTAGCCGACCAGCGCCGCCGAGAGGGCCCCGACCACCACGCCCGCCAGGAGGACCAGCGGCACCGGCGCCGCGTGGTGCTTGAGGAGCCAGCCGCCCACGTAGGCCGCCGAGCCGAAGAAGGTGGCCTGGCCGAAGGACAGGAGCCCCGTGTAGCCCAGGAGCAGGTTCAGGCCCAGGCCGAAGATGGCGAAGATCCAGATCTCCGTGGCGATGGCGTGGCGGACGGCGACGGGCAGCAGGACGATCGCGGCGAGGACGGCGATCCAGGGACGCGTCATCGGATCCCGAACAGCCCCTGGGGGCGGACCAGGAGGACAGCCGCCATCACCGCGAAGATGACCGCCACGGAGGCTTCTGGCCAGACGAGCGCCACCAGGGCCTGGGCCACCCCGATCATGAGTCCGGCGACGATGGCGCCCGGCAGGTTGCCGAGGCCGCCCAGGGCCACCACGACGAAGGCGATGCCCAGCATGTCCACGCCCATCAGGGGGTTCAGGCCGCGGATGGGTGCGGTGAGCGCGCCCGAGATGCCCGCCAGGTACGCGCCCAGGCCGAAGGCGGCGGTGAAGAGCCGGTGGATGTCGATGCCGAGCAGGGCCACCATCTCCCGGTCCTCGATGCCCGCCCGCATGATGGCCCCGTACCGGGTCTTCTCGAAGAAGAGCCAGGCCCCCAGGACCAGCAGCCCCGCCATCACCATGACGAAGAGGCGGTACTTCGGGTAGACGGTGATCCCCAGGTCCACGCCGCCCCGCAGGAGGGGCGGCGGCAGCTGGCTCATCCCGATGGGGCCCCAGACGACGATGATGCCCTCGGTGATGATGAGCGACAGGCCGAAGGTGAGCAGCAGCTGGTAGTCGTGGCCGGCGCGGTAGAGTGGCCGGATGCCGCCGTACTCCACCAGGAGGCCGAGGAGCAGGACGCCCACCGGCGCGACCGCCAGGGCAAGCCAGAAGCTGCCGAGCAGCTTCACGGCGGTGGAGATCAGGTAGGCGCCCAGGGCGAACATGGCCCCGTGGGCGAAGTTGGGGATGTTGAGGATGCCCGTGATGATGCTGAGCCCGATCCCCATGAGGGCGTACAGCATCCCCGTCGCCACACCGTTCAGCAGCTGGCTGAACAGCAGACTGGCGTTCATGCGCTCACGGGGCCGTCGAGGGCCAGCGTCCCGGGGTGCCCCGGGGGCGCTAGAGCGAGCCGATGTCCTTGCAGGCGCTGTACTCCGCCGGCAGCGGGGTGGAGCCCGTGGCGACGATGTCCGCGAAGTCCATCGGGTGCTGCATGGCGTCCTTCTTCTTGCAGCGCATGAAGAAGTACGGCCGGAGCGTCTGGTGGGTCCGGGGGTCCACCCGCATGCGCCCCACGAGGTCGTCCACCTCGAGGCCCTCCAGCGCCTTGATGACGTCCGGCACCTCGGTGGACCGGGCCCGGTCCATGGCGTGCAGGACCATCCGGGTCATGCCGTAGGCCGCGGCCGGCGCGTAGCCGGGCGGGTTGCCGAACTTCTGCTGGTAGCTCTTCACGAAGGCCTTCGCCACGGGGGTGTCGGCCGTGTAGTAGAAGTTGGAGCCCACCCAGAGGTTCTCGCGGATCTCCGGCGCCAGCTGGATCAGCTCCTCCACCCCCGAGGACCACGTCATGATGAACGGGATGCGGGGCGTGAGGCCGAAGTTGAAGATCTCGCGCGCGGCCGTCACCGAGTCGAGACCGAAGTTGACCATGGCCACCACGTCCGGCTTGTTGCCGGCCGCCTTGGTCACGTAGTTGGAGAACTCGCGCTCGCCCAGCGGGTGGCGGTCGGCGCCCACGAACTCGATGCCGTGGCCCTTGCCGACCTCCTTGAGGTACTTCTCCACCGACCAGCCGAAGGCGTAGTCGGCCACCAGCAGGTGCCAGCGCCTGGCCCGCGGGTTGGCCTTCATGAAGTTGTCCACCACCGTCTTGGCGGCGGTGTAGGGGCTCGCGGCCCACTGGAAGGAGTAGCGGTGGCAGCGGGCGCCGGAGATGTCCTCCGTGCCGCCGCTGAAGTAGTGGACGACCTTCTTGCGCTTGGCGACCTCGGAGACCGCCAGCGCCACGCCGGAGGACCAGGGGCCGATGATGTACTTCGCGCCCTCGCCGTCCACCGCCTCCTCCGCGCGGCGGGTGGCGGAGCCGGCCTTGGTCTCCGAATCGCGCGTGATGTACTTGATGGTCCGCCCCTGGATCTTCATGCCGCGCTCCTCGAGCGCCATCTTCATGCCGCGGTCGAGGATGGGACCGACGTCGGCGAAGGCCCCGGTGAAGGGCCAGAGGCCCAGCATGACCACCTCGCGAGCCTGGGCCCTCGGCACGGCCGGCACCCCCAGGATCGCGGCGCTTCCCGTCGCCCCCACGCCCAGCTTCAGCAGATGCCGTCGACTCAGGTTCGCCATGGTGACCCTCCCCGTGTGAGGGCCGCGCCGGCGGACGCCGCCGCGGCATCCTAGCAGAAAACGGGCGCCGCCGGGACGGGATCGGCGCCCGGGCCGCGGCCGTCGCCAGGGGCGCGGGGCGTGAGGGTACCATCCCGGCCCGGCGGGAGGCGCGGGGAATGGCAGACGGGGCCGACGGGGGGGCGCGGGGCCGGCGGGGCGGACCGGGCGGCGGCGGTGTCGCGCCCTTCGAGGTCGTCCACGCAGGCCCCCGGGGCCGCATCCTGGTCACCGACTCGGTCACGCTCTGCGACGAGCGCGTGGGGCCGGAGGACGTGCTGGTCGCCGGCTCGTTCGCCGGGGCGCTCTCCCTGGGGTTCGCGCTGGAGCGCGGGGTGCGGGCGGTGATCGCGCACGCCGCCGGCCCGGGCCTGGACGGGGCCGGCGTCAGCGGGCTTCCCCTGGCCGACGGGCTGCAGGTTCCCGCGGCCGCGGTCGAGACCATGTCCGCGCGGATCGGCGACGGCCGGAGCGTGCTG